>NZ_LSKG01000033.1:0-61234 GCF_001557005.1 Sphingomonas sp. CCH15-F11
GCCGACGATCTGCGCTGCCTTGCCGTCTAGCAGCGACCAGGTGCTCTCCAGCACCGCATTCTGGCGATAAAGCGAGGTGCGCTTTTCAAACGCCGACCATTTGCCGTCGTTCGACAGCGCCAGGATGTCGTTGACCGCGTCCTGGATTGCCGCAGGCACCAGGCCCAGCATCGCCACTTCGAACTCCGCTACCCGGGCCAGCGCCACCTGCCAGCGGTTGCGATAGACGATCGGATCGACGGCCGTGTCGCTGTTGCCATTGCTCAATGGCGGGTTGAGGTTGAACAGCAGCATCCCCAAGCTGCCCGGCTGGTCCAGATACACCGCCGCGCCGGCGGCCTGGCGCGCCGCCGTCACGCTGGCCGGCTGACCCAGATTGTCGTGCTTGATGACCAGCGCGTTCAACCGGTCGACCAGCTCGTTATAGTCCTGAAGGACCTCGGCCTTTTCCTTGCCGGCCGTGATCCAGCCATCGGACGAAATCCGCTCCGCCCGCGTCAGCGCCGCCGACGCGATCGTCTGGGCGAAACGGCGCAGCGCCTGGGTCAGCGCATTAAGCGCCGCCTCATAGGCCGCCAGGACGTCGTTATAGAACGCCCGGTTGATGTTGGAACTTTGGCTCGTGTCGTTCCATGCCGGCGCGATCGCGTTCAGCATCGCGACCCAGTCACCGCGCGTCGAATTGGCCGCCGCGACGGCGGCCGCGACATCGGGATCGCTTATGCCCTGCGCCTGCGCGGTCAGCAGCAGGTAAATCGCCTGCAGGCGTCGCGCATTGGGGACCAGGACCGATTTCTTTTCGAACGGGTCGAGCTTGCCGTCCCCGCCGATCGCCAGCAGCGCGTCGGCCGCCTGCGCGACCTCGGTGATCGCGTCTTCGACCTCCTGTTCGACCGCGTCGATCCGCGCCAACAGGTCGGCGCGGGCCTGCTCCAGCGACGTGCCGTCCTCGTAACCGATCTCACCCGCTGCGACGATGGCGGAGATCTCGCCATCCTGGTGCACGCGCTGATTGCGGCGATAGCCCAGGCGGCGCGTCTTCATCGGGGCGATCGTCTGTTGACGGCCCAGATACTCGCCGCGCAGCGTTGCCACCGGCGCGAAGGTCCAGGGGCGCAGCGACACAACGTTGCTCGGCTCGATCACCCACAACAGCGAAACGCCCAGGAACAGCCGGTCGAGCGCCTGGGCGGCGGTCTCCTCGCTGTCGATGTAGATGCCGGCGGCGGCCGGGCGCAGCACGCGCGCGGCAGCGATATCCGCCAGCGCCGGGCCGCCCGCGCTCGCGAGGATCGCCGCGCCGATATCGGCAGCGGTTTCGGCATAGCCCGCGCCGATTTCGCCCAGCAGGTCGGCGGTCAGCGGCCCCGCCGGCTGGGTCCACCATTTGGCGCAAGCGATCGACGGGGCCACCGCACCGCCGCCTGGATCGACCGCGACGCCCTGCAGGGTCGCGAAGGTCGCGTCGGCGCTGCCCTGCCAGGCGACCACCTGCATCGGGCCTTCACGGCCCTTGTCACGCAACGCGGCAAAGCCCTGCAACGGCCGCCCGGGATCGGCGAACTCATAGATGTTGGTCGCCGGGTCGAGCACCCGGCCCTCGACGTTGAACACGCGGCCGAACGCCCGGCGCTTCAGCGCGCCGCTGATCGTCGCCGGCCCCTCGATGCCGCCGGTGCCGGCAAAGAACCGGTCGGTCAGCGGCTTGTCCAGGCGGACCGACGGGTCGGCGGCGGTCAGGATCAGGCGACCTTCGCGGATCTCGTCGCGCGCGATCGTGCCCGTCAGCACGCGCGCCAGCGCGCCCGCCTCGTCGCCGGCATCGATCTCGATCGCCGCGTCCGGCCAGTAATATTGCGCAAGCTCGTCGAGCAGCTCGGGCCGCGCCGGCGCAAAGCCGATCGCGGCGGAGACGGGGCTGGTGCTGCCGGAAAAGCCGCGCTGCTCGTAACCGAACTGCGCCGAGAATTTCGGCTGGCTCATGATGCCCGCGCGATAGCCTTCAGGATAAGGCTTGACGCGCCCGCCGCCCGCCAGGCGCACCGGCACCACCGCCCCGGTCGCCGGATTGCGGGGCCAGGCGCGCAGGTGATAAACCCGGCTCACAGGAGGGCCTCGCGGGTCAGGAAGTGGCGGCTGTAATCCTGCGATCCCACGCCAGGGGCGAGGGCAATGCCGCCGTTCAACGTGCCGAGCTGCAGGATGCCGGCATTGATCTGCGCCAGCAGGTCGTTCGCCTCGTCCGCCAGGGCGTTGGAGGTATCGAGCTTGGCGTTGGTCGCACCCGTCGCCTCCTGGGCGGCACGAATGCGGTCGTTCTCGGCCTTGATGATCGCCTCGGCCGTGCTGATCGCATTGCTGCGGTCAGCGGCGAACTCCCCACCTGCGGTCCCGAAGGCGTCGCGCGACACTTCCAGCAACCGGCGGCTGAGGTCGGCCAGCTGGTCGGCCGCGCCATCGACGCCGGCCTCCGCGTCGGCGCGCGCCTTCGCGATTTCCGCCTGCAGCGTCGTGCGCTGGTCGATCAGCGACCCTTCGGCCAGGCTGCCGAACCGGGTGTCGTCCAGGAACGCCTTCAGGCCGCTGACCCGCTGCTTGAGCAGGTCATCGACCAGCTTGGTGCGCTGCTCGGCATTGACGCGCTCGATCGCGATCACGTCCAGGCCATAGTCGCGCGCGATGCGCAGCCGTTCCTTGGCGGTGCGGTCGAACTCGGCCAGCTCCTGGCGGATCGCGGCACCGGGACCACCGGCCAGGATCTCGACTTCCTGGACCTTCAGCGCCTCGCTGATCGCCTTGTTGAGGTCCGTCGACGATTGCAGCGCCTTGCTGACCGCCGCCGAGAGGCCGGTGACAGCGCCATCCTTGATCGCGTCCGCGATCGCGAAATTGACGGCGGCCTGGGCGTCGTCGCGGAAATTGAACAGGCCAAGCTGCTCGTTGCGGCTCTCGCTCTTGGTCGGTCCCTTCGTCCGGCCCGATCCGGTCGTATCGACCCGGAAATCGTCGTTGCGCACGCCGATCGATACGCTGAAATTGCCGAGGCCGCCGCCGAGCTGCTCGGCAACCTGGCGCAACCCGTCCTGGATGTTGGTCGCCAGGCCGCTGGCAGCGCGCTCGCGCGACCCGCTGTTGCCGGTGACAGTGGCGGGACCATCGACCGAGGTGACGGTGGCGCTGGCCCGCTTGGTCGATTTGAGCAACCCGCCAACGACGGAGCCGAGCAAGCCGCCTGCAATCGCGCCGATCGGCCCGGCGGCCGAGCCCAGCGCCTTGCCGACGCTCGACCCGACCGCCTGGCCGATCGCCCCGCCGATGGCGCCGCCGGTGCTGCTCCCCTTGATGCCGAACGCATCGGTCAGCGCATTGCCGAACGTCGCGCCGACCTGGGCACCGCCGAACGCCTTGCCGACCGCCTTCTGGGTCGCGTCGCTGAAAATGCCCTTGTCGCCGAATACTGAGGTGAAGGTGCTCTTCAGGCTCTTGCCCAGGCCGTCCGTGATCTCGGTGAAGCCGGCCAGGAATGGATTGCCGACGCCGCCCGGCCTGCGCCCCACCACGGTGATATCGCCGCCATCATCCGCCGCCGCGCCGCCGCTGGCGATCCGGTCGGCCGCCTTGGTCACGACGGTCGCGAAGTTCGCGACCGCCTTGCCGGCATCGTCCATCTCGTCGGCGATGCGGTCGCCCGCCGCACTGACCTTGTCTGCCCCGGTGACCTGGTCCTGCAGGTCGCGGAAGAAATCGCCGAACAGGCTCTCGGTCAGCTGGCGTGCGAACAACTGGTCGAACGACGACAGAAGGTTGTTGAAATAGTCGCCGATCGCGCGGGTGCCGTCGGTGCGCAGGGTCGCGAACAGCTGCTCGGTCGCGGCCCGCGCGTCGTCGATCAAGCCGAGATAGGCTTGCTGCTTTTCGCGCTGGACGTCGATCTCGCGCGACGTCTGGCGCATCACGCCCAGATTGGCGAACCGCTGGCGCACCTCGTCGGCGGTGACCCCGCGCTTGGCCAGCTCGACGGCGAGCTGGTCCTCGCTCTCCACGCCGATCTCGCGCATGATCTGATAGATCAGCTGGCGATCGGCCGCCTCCGCGTCACGCCCCTGGGCGGCCAGCGTCGCCAGCTCGATCTGGCGCTCCTGCTCGACCAGCGCGTCGCGGAACGGCCGGACCAGGCTGTCCTGGATCAGGGGTTTGAGCGCCTTCGCCTGGTCGACGAGCTGCTGGTAGTTGGGCGGCTTGCGCTTCTCCAGCTCGGCGATCAGGTTGTCGAGGTCGCGGCTCGCCTCATTGGCGCGGACCAGCTCGCTCGACAATCCGCCGAACTGGTCGCCCAGGCGCGCGATCGTGTCGGCGGCGCGGTCGCCGAAACCGGCAAGCCGTTCGGCTTCCTTGGCGGCGCGCTCGGCCGAGCGATCGGCCTTCGGCTTTTTCGTCCGCCCTTCGCGGCGCAGCTCGGTCGCCAGCACGCCATCGGCCAGCGACTGGTCGATCAGCTCGGCGGTTCGCTCCTTCGCGGTCGACGAAACCGTCTCGATCAGCGCCTTCTGGAAATCCTCGCGCGACAGCTTCAGCCCGTCGAACGACTGGGTCTCCGAAAGGCGCAGCGCGGTTTCGATCGGCAGCTGGCCCGACCGGACGTTGCCGACGATGTTGCGCAAATTGGCCGCGTTGCGTTGAGCGACGCGATCACCGCCAAATGCGCCAGCAAGCGCGCCGGTGACGCCACTGTTGGCGAAGCCCTGACCTGCTGCCAACGCCCGGTTGCCAACCGACGGACTGCCCGCCTGGTCAAACGCTTTGCGCGCGCTGGTCCGCTCCGCCAGCGCCTCGGCGCGCAGGTTGATCGCGGTCAGCCGGGCATTGAGGATCAGCAGTTCGTTCTGGGCCTTGATCTTGCCGCTGGTGAGGTCGAAGATTTCGCCCAAAGCCGACTGGGCTTGGGACAGGCCATTGGCCCCAAGCTCCGCCGCCTTTGAGGCGTCGGCGGTCTCGAAGAGCTTTTGGCTGAACACACCGATAAGGGTCACCGCGACGCCCAGCGCCGCGCCCCACGGCCCCGCCATCAGCCGCGCAAACGCCGCAAACCGGCCCGTCGCCGTGCCCGCGCCCGCACCCATCAGGCTCAACGCCCCGATGATCTGGCCGCCCTGCTGCGCAAAGATGATGCCGGCGGCAGTACCGGCCTGGTATTGGACCGCCACGTCCTGCAGGTTGAAACCGAGCTGCTGAAGGCCGGCGCGCTGTGCGCCGGCACCCGCCGTCACCCGCGCCTGGGACTGGCGCAGGCCCTCATTCGCTCGCTCGGCCGACTTCGCGCTGGCCGCGACACCCTCGGTCGCTACCGACAGCCCCTTGGCCTCGGTCGCCGCGCGCTTCTCAGCGCCTGCCAGTCCGTCCAGTTCGGCCTTCGACGCCTGAAGCTGCCCGACCAGGCCCGACCCGTCGGCCTTCAGCCGGACGGCAACGACAAGGTCGGTCATGCGCGGCGCTCCCGCCTGGCCATCTCGCCGATCGCGGCGGCCTCCATGACGCGCAGGTCAGCCAGCATGGCCGGGGACATAGGGATGTCGAGCATCGCGGCGGTGACCGGGATGACCGCATAGTCTAGGCCCAGGCGGGTGCCGGTCATCGGGTGACGCCGCCATTGCGTGTCCAGCGCGACGAACAGCCCGAATGCCTGCGCCTCGTCGGGCGCAAGCTCGATCACGTCACGCTCGGCGCGGGCGGCCATCCAATCGGGCAGGATTGCGGAACTGGTCAGCACGTCGTCGGCCTTTGCTCGGCGTCCGCCACGCCCGCTTGCCCAGGCGCGCGCAGCGGCGCTCAGTTTCCCGCGCGGATCTCCGGCTCCGCCTTCCAGCACGCGATGAAGGCGCGGGCGATGCCGTCGAACGCATTGGGCACCTTCACCAGCGCCAGCACGTTTTCGGGCGCGAAGCGCAGCGGCTCGCCATTCTCCGCCCCGACCTTCCGCCAGTCGTCGGCGATGCGCATCACCAGTGCCGCGCGCATCATGGACAGGCTGATCGGTTCGCCCGGAAACAGCTCGCCCAGCTTCAGATAAGCGGCCAGGCCGGCATCGTCCTCGGCCAGCTCGGCGAACTTGCCGACCAGCTCGCGCATCTGGTCCTCGTCGACCAGGCGAAAGCGCAGCTCGATTTCGTTGGCGACGACGCCGCCCTCTTCGCTGACCCCGGCAAAGATCACCGGCCACCAGGCGCGACGATCTGCAATGACCTTGAACATCGACTGATCCTTCGTTGTAGGGGCGCTGCAGGTCGGCATTCGAGCCGACCGGCAGGCTGTCACTTCGCGATAATGGTGAGGTCGGGTGAGCCGCCGTCGACGGTGAACGCCATCTGGATCGTCCACATGAGGATCTCGTCCTCCTCGCTTTCGGTGATGTCGGTCACCTGGACCTTGGGCGCGACCAGCTCGATGATGTTGCCGGCGGCCGTGCCGTGCGTCAGCTCGAACTGGACCAACGCGCCGGTCGACAGCCGCTGCAGATAGTCTTTCACCGCGATGTCGGGGGCCTCGACCACCGCCGTGGCGCTGATCGCATGACCGCCGCGCCGGACATAGCGTCGGCCGACCAGGTTGCGGAACGCCGTGGTCACCGCAGCGTCCAGGTTGAACGAGCGGAAGATCGGCACATAGCCGTCCAGCGTCATCTCGGTCTGCTCGGTCGACACTTCGACCGGCTGTTTCCAGCGCGCGAGGTTGACCGCCGCCGGGGCCGATTTGTCGAACGGCGTCGCAACCGGCAACAGGCCGATCCAGTTGAAGCCGATGAACGGATAGGCCCCGGCGGTGAAGTCCATCGTGAAGGTGCCGACCGACCCGATTGTGCGGCGGCGCTGGTCCGACATGTAATGATGATGGGTCAGCGACGTCGGCTCCACGCCGGGCAGCGCGAAGCCCTGGGTCGCGCTGATGCCCGGATCGAGCACGGCTGCGGTCATCCCACAGCCTTCGAGCAGCTCCATCCAGGCCGGGGCCGTGCCCGCCGCGCCCGATCCCGCGATTTCGACCTCATAGGCCAGCGTCTGGCGCTTCGCGCCCGGCACGGTCGCCTCCGCGCCATAGATGCGCGTGTCCAGGTTGCGCTCGACCCGGTCCAGCTCGATCGGCTTGGCCGAATAATTGCGGGTCAGGATGGCGTTGGCAGCGGCGGTCGGCACGCTGTCGGTGCCATAGGTGACTTCCTTCTTGGCCAGCACGACCTTGGTTGCGTCAACCATCGCTCGGGGTCTCCTGTTCGGGGGTTTCGATCGGCGCGGCCGTCACGGCTTGCCTGCGCGACCAAGCCGCCGGGTGGGTGTTGGGATCGGGCATGGCCAGCTCGGCCAGCGCGCGCTGGCGCGCCGGGCCGATCAGCGGCAGGCCCCATTCGTCGAGCTCGCGGCCCTGCGCGTCGCGCGGCCGGGCCTTGGTCTGGGCCGCCCCCACCGGGGCGGATGCGGCATCGGCCGCGCGGGTGCGTCTGGACATCAGCTCATTTCCTCAGATGATACGGGGCGGTAAGGCGCACGGCCCAGGCGAGACGGTAACCGTCAACGGACAGCAGGCGGCCGCCCGCATATTCGAACGGGCCGCTGGCCTGCGGGTGCTTCCAGGCGATCAGCGCATCGCGCGCGCGCCCGGACTGGATTTCCAGCTCGGCGCTGACCTTGCCGTCCGCGCGAGCCTGGCCGCCCAGGACGACGACGACCAGGAAGGCCGCGGTAACCCGCTGATCGACGATGCCCGCCATGCGGTTGGCGCTCGCGCCTTCGGCCTCCGGCACCACATAAAGCGCCGGCACGACCCGTGGCGGGTCCTGCAGGCCCGCGAACTCGATCACGCCCTCGACCTGGGCGAAGCCCGCCGCCTTCAGGCGATCGACGATCGGCTGCAGCGCGATCATGGCGCGCCCCGGAACGCACGGTCGAGATGGCCGACCAGGACGGCGGGGATTTCCTCACGCTCCTCTGCGCTCAGGCCCAGATAAGCGCGGCGCGGCATGGTGACACTGGCGACGACGCGGCCGGCAAAGCTCAGTGCCCGCTTGGTGCGCGGGCGGATCGTGCCCCCCTCCTGATGGATGCGCGCATAGTCGCGGACCGGCGTGTCGCGCCGCGAGGCCGGCTGGTCCTGCACGCCGACCGTCGCGAAGTCGCGGCCGAACTCGGGCACGATCGCATCGCGCAGCTGGCGGCTTTCCTGCAGCGTCTTCCCACCATCCTCGATCGCGCGCTGGCTTCGCTTCCAGGGCACGCCTAGCGGATCAACCTCGCGTTCAAACCGGTCTTGGACCGCGTCAAACATGATCCCGGCAATCGTGCCCATCGGCTCGGTCAGATCCTCGCTCGCCGCGATCGCGCGGCGCAGGCTGACCTCAAGCGCATCGTCGAGCTCGATGGTCAGCTCGATCCCGCCGGCCATCAGTAACCCGCCAGCCCATCGGGATAGGCGCGCCGGCCCTGCGCGATCATCACCGGCGTTTCGCTCACCGCGTCCTGCGGCCGCGCCTCGACCGCCAGCGTCATCGCGCCCGACTGGATGCGCTCCAGCATCCGCATTGCGGCCTTGGCCTGCTCGGCCACGCCTTCCGGCGCGCCACCGGGATAGAGGCGCGCGCGCGCCAGGTCGGCGACGATCGCCTGGACGATCGGCGGCACGACCGCCAGCGGCAGCGCATATTTGGTCGCCAACGATGCCTCGGCGATCGCCTGGGCGTCGATCAATGCCGCGACCAGAAGGTCCCGATCGATGCGGCCGTCGCCCCGACCATCGGTGAGCCGGACCACCTCGTCCAGGCCGAAGCGGCGGACAAATGCGTCGATGCTGAGGTAAGGCGCGCCGCCATCCGGCATGATCCAGTCGGGATCGATGACCAGGACCTCGACCTCGACCTGCAGCTCCTGGCCGGTCGCGGTGATGCCGAGCAGGATGACGCGATATCGTTCGCCATCCGCGCCGCCCGACAGGTCCAGGTGCACGCCGGCTTGGTCGACCCGCACCTGCGCATCCAGCGCCGCGCCGCCCTGAACCAGGCCGCGCGCGACGACATCGATCAGCGCGGCTGACTGGACGCCGGCCGCGAACATGACCGTCGTCGTGACCGCCTCGGCCGGACGCTTCAAGAGCGTTGCATCGCCCATTATTCGGACTTGGGCTTCGCCTTGGCGCGCACCGGCTTGGCAGGCGCAGGGGCAGGGGCGGGTTCGGGAGCAACCGGCGGCGTGGGTTCGGGGGCCGCCTCAGACGTCGCCGGACCAGGCTCGACCGACGTCACAGGCTCGGCGGCGACGGGGGCCGGAACCGGCCCCGGTTCCAGCTCCGGCGGGGGAACAGTGAGCGCGGTGGTGCCGACCAGCGCCTGGCGCAGCAGTTCCACCTGATCGGCGGGCAGCTTCGACAGGAAGTAATTCACGTCGGCCGAGGTCGGCGCGTCATCGCCCTCCTCGCTCTGCACGAACTCGACAAACTCGATCGCCTTGACGGTTTCGAGATAGGCGGCTTCGGCGACATTGAGCGTGACAAGGTCGCCGATCGGCAGGACCTCGCGACCCTTCGGCATCGGGGTGAGCAGCTTGTAGAGTGCCTTGGGCATGAAACCCTCCATGGGAGATGAGAGCCAGGCGGGCGGCGGCGTAAGGCACTGCCTTTGACACCCACCGCCACCCGCCCGGACGCCGCGCCTGGATCAGGCGGCGCGGACGTCGGGATCAGCGCGCGCTTACAGCGCGCCCTGGAACAGGAAGCCGGCGTCCGCGCCGACCAGCTCGGCCGAGAATTCGTCGATGACGTTGTTGGTCCAGGACAACAGGTCCTTGTCCCAATCGATCGCGCCGACCGCCGGGTGAGCGCGCAGCTGATAGGTGTAGCCATAGCTGGGCAGGCGCATGTTGCGCTGGCCGGCCGGCGGCACATAGGCCAGGATCGCGTCGCCGCCCCACACATCGACGCTGGTCGCGTCGTCGGTGTCATAGATCGCGTCGCCCGACACGACGTTGGCGATGTCGAAATAGCTGGCCAGCATCGCCAGGCTGATCGCCGACGATTGGGTGTGCTTGAAGTGGTCGAGGATCTTCGGGTGCTTGCCCAGCGCCGATCCGACCGCACCGGAAACAAGCAGAGTGTTCGGGCGACGGCCGATCCGCTTGCGGATCACTTCCTTGGCGTCGAACACCTGCTCCTTGGGGTTGCTGTCCGGGTCCGACCATTTGAAGTCGCCGGCCAGCGCGACCTTGTTGGCCGCGGCATAGCTCGCCGCGTTGCGCGCGACTTCGGCCTGCTGGATTTCCTTCTCCAGCGCGATCACCGCCAGCACCACGTCCACGCTCTCGCGCTGCAGGTCGATGTTCGGCACCGCGCGCGCTTCTTCCTGATACTCGGTCGGGGTGATCGCCTGCAGGGCCTCCTGGTGCAGCAGGACCGTCTTGCCTTCATAGCCGACGGTCATCTGCGCGATCGGCGTGCCGGGCGCGCGGCGGGTGCGGCGGCGGCGGAACGCGTCGCGGCCGAACTCGATGCGCTTGGCACCGCGCGTCGGCATTTCAACGGTGGGGAACAGCGCCGATCCCACCATGTCGGCGTTCATATAGCCGCGCGCATGGGTGGAGAGGATCGGGTCGACGACGCGGACTTGCGCCAGGTTCATTTGCTCGCCGGTGGCCATTGGACTTCATCCTTCGTGACGAAAAGAAAGGGGCGGGAGGCCGTTGCGCCGCCTGGTCTGCACAGGCCGCCTCCCCGGGCTAAGAAAGATCGCGCCGCAGCGATCAGGGCGTAAGCAGCACCTCGATCAGCTGCCCGGCGGCAGTGGCGGGGGTGACGGCGTAGCCGAGGATTTCACCCGCGCCGGCCTGCGCGATCGCGCGACCGATGGCGTCAGACTTCACCGCAACGCCGGCATTGACCGCCGCGCCGCTCTCGACCTTTTCGGTGCCGAGCACGGTCACTGCGGCTGCATCACCGGCGGCAGCGTCGAAGTTGGCGACACCCTGTGCTTTGGCATTCGCAGCGCAATGAGCGCCCGTCAGCATTCCGAGGAAGCGGTTGCCGGTGATCGCGGCGGTCGCGATGACCGTCATCTTGAAAAAGGGGGTGGATTGCATGGGTCTCTACCTCAAACGGGGTGGAAAAGGGGCAGCCGAACGGGGCCGGGCGGCGGTTACGCGGCCTGGGCGCGGCGGACCGCGTCCATGAACGACAGCTCGGGATTGTCGGCCTGCAGCTGGCGCGCCTTGGCGTAGAGCGCCGCCTGCTTGGGATCGACGTCATAGCCGTCCGGCGCGGCAAAGCTGGCGACCGCCGTCTCCGTCGCGTCCTTCTCGGGCTTGCCGACCTCGGCCAGGCTGACGAGCGGCTGTGCGCCGACGAGCAACTTCTTCAGCGCGTCGGCCGGCGTCATCTCGCCGGCTTCGGCGAAGCTGACCTTGGCCTCGGCATCGAGCGCGTCGAGCACGCCGACCAGCAGCGGCTTGCCGGCCGGGGCCAGCTTCGTTTCCTTGACCAGGCCCTCGGCGAAGCTGACATGGGCGTCGTGGCGCGCCTTGATTTCGGCGTCGCGAGCGGCCTTTTCGCGCGCCGCGATCGCGGCCTCGCGCTCGTTGAGCGTCTTTTCCTTCTCGGCGAAGCTCGCCAGATCCTTCTCGGACATCGAGATTTCCTTTTTCGGGGTGTTGAGATCGAGCGTGACCAGGCCGTCGGCCTGGCCATCGAACTGGACGGTGCCGAGACCCTTCACGCCCGGCGCTTTCGCGCCCAGGAAGCCGATGTGGCGCAGATACCAGGTGTCGGGCTTGGGGCTGTTGGGGTCGCCGGGCATGTAGAATTGCGCGCTGACCTTGGCGTAGCGGCCCTCGCGGACGGTCTCCGCAAAGCTCGGCTCGACGCGGTCGAGCTCGTCTGCGATCAGCTCGCCATCCTCCACGGCCAACCGGCCGACCCAGCCATAGGCGGGATCGTTGAGGCGCGGATGGCCGACGACCAGCGGCGCAGGGTCGGCGTCGGGATCATAGGCGGCGGCGATCGCCGCCAGGTCGGCTTCGCTCAGCGACACGACCCGGCCTTCGTTCGAGGTGAACGTGCCGGGGCGAAACAGCCGGATGCGGGGTTTCTTCTGATCCATGCCGACCGGGTAGGATCGGCGGAAAGACGCGCCGGGTAACCGATGCCGGTTACCGGCAAGGGGCGGGCGCGCTGCGATTGGCTGCATCGCAGGCCGAGCGCGCAAACGCAAGCGGCCCAACGCCAACGCCAAGCCTCAAGGATCAGCCCCATGGACAAGTTCGCCGACGAACCCGACGACCTGGTCGCGCCGTCGACCGCGCCCTACGCGGTCGTGCCGAGCGACGCGGTCGAACTCAACCCGATCCCGAAAGGCATCTATGTCGGCACCGGGGGCGATGTCACCCTGCGCGGCAGGGATGCGTCGGCAGACGTCACCTATCGCAACCTGGCGGACGGCAGCTACATCGCCGTGCGGGCGCGCTTCGTCCGCGCAACCGGCACCACCGCCAGCAACATGATTGCGGAGGCTTGAGTGCGGGCGTCCGGTAATGGGGGCGGCGCCAGCGCGCGCTCCCTGGCGCGCCTGGGCGTGCCTTCCATCGCTGCGACCACACCGTGGCTGTTCGCCGCCACGGGCTTGGAGGCCAACCAGCATCTGGGGATCTACACGACGAACGCCGCCCAGGAATATGGTGCCTCGATCCGCAGCGCCTGGTCCCCCGACTACCCCGTCAACGGCTATCGCTTCTACTTCTCCAACTGGACCATCCGGGGCAACGCAGGCGCGCTGACGCAAGAGGTCGACGGCAATCAGCCGATCGTGATCGAAGGTGCGGCGATGCTGGTCGGCAATGACCGACGTCAGCTGACGTTCAACGGCCAGGCCGGCGTCACGCTCGCGCCTGGCGCAGGTGCGTGGAGCGACCCCGTCGACCTGCTGGTCACCCCACGCCGACGGATCCAGGTCATCACCGCATGGCGGGCGGTGGTCGGCTCGGCCGCGATGCTCGGCAGCTTCTTCCCGATAGCCGCCAACGGCGACGCCTGGACGCTTGGCAACACTTCGCGCGCCGCCTTTCTGACCGGTGGCACCATCCCGAACAACGCCCCGGGCAACCTCTATGCCTATGGCGCGAATGCGGCGGTGGCCCAGGGCAGTGACGGACGCGATGTTGTCCTTATCCTGGGCGACAGCATCGCAGCCGGCACCGGGGAAGCGAACAACACCGCCGACGCGCGCAACAATCGAGGCTGGGTCGCGCGCTGGCTCGACAGCACCGATGGCGGCGCGCGGCGCGTGCCCTATGCCAAGCTGGCCGCGCCCTCGGCGGCGTGTCGCCAGAACACGCTGGCGTCGCATTTCACGCGGCGCGGCGAGATGATGGCGGCGCTGCCCAACCTGCCCTTCACGCGCATCATCAATCAGATGGGGCTGAACGACGGCACGGGGTCGCTCAACACCTGGCGCGACCGCATCACGGTGAGCAACAACCTGGCCAAGGCGATCTGGCCGGTGCCGCTGCTGCAGCTGGGCTTCACGCCCTACACGACGACGGACACGAGCCAGTTCACCACCGCCGCCGGGCAGGCGTTCGTCACGTCCCACGACTGGCCGAGCGGGTTCACCCAGCAGGTGCAGAACGCGCTGGCGGGCCTTCCCGCCGGGGTCGATGCGTTCGAGTTCATCGGGCACCTGTTCGACGGGCGCGAGACGCTGGGCACGGCGGCGGAAGGCAAGTGGCGCGCGGATTTCTCGACCATCAACACGACGCTGCAGGCGGCGACGCTGGCGGGTGCCACGTCGATCACGGTGCGCGGGCCGATCCCGGTCGGCGCGGCGATCGCCATCAACGCGGGCCAGGCCGGCGCGGCGGTGACGACGGTCACGGCGGTGAGCGGGGTCGGCAACGTCACCTGCACCGTGTTCCCGGCGATCGCCGGGGCGATGGCATCGGGCGTGCCGGTGCGCGGCGTCGCCGTCATCGACGGCCTGCACCCGTCAAGCGAGCTGGCAGCTTGGGTGGCAGCGCGCGCCGCCGCTCGAAAGGCGGCGCTGTTCCTGTGAGGCGCTGGCGCATCCTCCCTCTGGCGACCCTGGTCAGGCTCTCCGATGGCACGCCAGGCAAGAACGCATCCAATGGCCTCGCCTGGATCACGATGTATTGGCGCAAGCCCGCCGCCACCGGCGCGGTGCTTGCGCACGAGCGCACCGAGCAGATCCTCGCCCAGCTCGTCTACCTCGCGTCCGCCGCGATCGGCGTGGGCATCTATCAGCTCTCGGGCCTAGCATCGATCGCCGCCGTCCTGCCGATCGCAACCTGGCTGCTCGCCCCGCCGGTGCGCCGCTGGCGCGAGCTGCTCGGCCACGAGGTTGAGGTCCAGGTGTCGGCGCTGCTCTATGGCAGCGACGTTGACCAGGTCCGCGCCCGCGAGGCCGACGCGCTGTGGCGCGCTCCGGCCTATCGCGGCTTGTTCGATCACATGACCCTGCCCGAGATCATCCGCGCCATGCGGCAGCGATCCGCGATCGCGCGCTGGATCGCGCGGGCGTTAGCCCCGCTGGCCCGACGCTACGACGAGGGGCGGTGGTAAGCGCCCGAATCACTCCCGCCCGGGGATCGCGAGACGCGCCTGCTTTTGCGCCAGATACTC
This sequence comes from Sphingomonas sp. CCH15-F11, assembly GCF_001557005.1. NCBI lineage: Bacteria > Pseudomonadati > Pseudomonadota > Alphaproteobacteria > Sphingomonadales > Sphingomonadaceae > Sphingomonas > Sphingomonas sp. CCH15-F11. The sequence goes on from NZ_LSKG01000033.1 coordinate 14,659, forward strand.
TTCAAGCGACGGATAGTTGGGGCCGCTTTCGTCAGCGACGAACCCGTCCGGGTGGAGGATGGCTGTGATTGAAAGCGAATGGGCGACACCCAGGCGCGCGACAATCGGCGTCATGTCCCCGGCTTGATTGATTGACCACCCAATGATCGGCACCCTCCAAATCAGTCGAACCTGCTCATCATTGTCAAAGTCCTCGTCCAGCGCATAGGTGCCGGGCGATGCCGGGATCGTGGTCATCGGCCCCCACAACACACGGTCAAGCAAGTCGCCATAGGCCTGCACGATCTTGCTGGGTTCCGACAATTCGACATGCACCAATCCCTTTTCTTGCCGGCGCACTTCCACGATCCGCGAGACCGGATATCGAGTGCCGTCCAAATCCTGAAAAAACATTGCGCCCTCCCGTTCGAAGCCGCCCTAGCATAGCGCGCTGACGGAGCGCGGAAAGGCCGCCAAATCAAACATGCCGTGTTCACCATGAACACGGCCACCAGGCCACATCGATCCGCTTCCGGGTAGTTGGGGGCCACTTCACCATCGATCGTGCTCTACGGGCCTTAAAATCGCCCGCCCGATAATTGCCGGGCGCGGCCGATAACCGCCATCGGTTACCCCCCCCGCACATCGCCAATCTACTTGATCCAGGCGGCGTCAACCGGCGGCGCGGCCGACGTGCCGATTGTGGCCCGGCCAGACCATGAGCGCAAGGATCACGATCATGTCCTGGAACACCATTGCACGGGTCGATCCCGTCGCCAACGCCTGCCCCGTCGATGGCGTGCGCGTCAGCACTTGGGGCATGGGCAAGGATGGCGCGGGCAAGCGGGGATACATCGCCATCCAGATCGGCAGCACGCTGGCGGCCAAGATGGGCTTCGCCGCCGAGGCTGTCTCGGTCCGCCTGATGATGGGCAGCGACAACAACGCGGGCAAGCTCGCCATCGTCCTCGATCCGACCGGCGGCTTCCAGGCCAAGGGAAAGCCCGGCAAAGGCTATCGCATCGCCGTCGGCCTGCGCAGCGCCGCCCAGGCGGGCCTGGCGACCGAGTTCCCCGGCTTCGACCGCGCCGGCATCGAGGTCATCAAGCCCGAGAACGGCCAGCCGCGGATGTTCAGCTTCCTGCTGACCCGCCAGGCGATTGCGGCCGAGTGACATGGCGCGGCCGCTCACCACCTATCTGATCGAGCTGCGCGGCTGCCGCGACCTGAGCGCCGTCGACCCGGACGCCGAGGCCCGCCGCCTCGGCATCCGCCCCGACTGGGCGCGCGCCTATCTCCAGCTCGAAATGCAGGCGCGCGGCGTGGTGGCCAGCTCGGCTCAGACCCAGCCCAAATTGCTTTGACGGAGGACTTCCATGTCAGCTGACGACGATCGCCGCAGGATCCTGATCGAGCGGATCCGCAAATGCCTGGCACTCGCCCACAGCTCCAACGAGCACGAGGCCGCCGCCGCCCTCGCTAAAGCCCAGGCATTGATGCGCGAGCATGGTATCGACCGCGCGGACGTCGCCTTCGACGAAGCAACCGCCTCCGGCAATCGGTGCCAGCGCCCGCCGGCATGGGAGGGCAATCTGCTATGGGCCGTCACGCGCGCTATCCCTTGCAAAGCGTTCCTGGACGGAAAGCAGTATCGCTTCGTCGGTCGCTCGCCTTCGGCCGAGCTGGCGGCCTATGCGTTCACGGTCCTGCACCGGCAGCTGAAGCGCGCACGATCGACCTACATCGAGGCCAAGCTGCGGCGCGTTCGACCGGGCCGCAAAACGGCGCGCGCCGACATCTTCTGCGAAGGCTGGGTCCAGACGGTCACGCGCAAGATCGAGGCGATGGCACCACCCGCCGATCGGGATGAGGCGCTGGTGAAGCACGTCGCTGCCAAGTTTCAGCTGCAGACGATCGCGGGCCGTGATCCTGGCAAGGTCGACAACGCGACTAACTGGAAGGATTATCTAAACGGCGTTGCAAGCGGCCGTGCAGCCGACCTGCATCGCCCGATGGGCGCTGGCGCGGAGCCGGCTCGGCTTGCGTCATGAGCCGCCCGTCCCACGACCAGGCCGAAGCCGATCGTCTCCGCCGGTGCCGCGCGACGTTCGAACGCGCGGTGCGCGACAATGTGTCGATGGAGGAGGCGCGCCGCCGCATCGCCCAGGAACGCTGGCAAGCCGCCGATCGCCGTCTGGGCCGTATCGCCCCCGTGCCATCGATGCCGGCACGCTGCGGCACCGCCGCGACCTTCAGGCCGACGGATGATAGCAACGAGGGGCTGAGCTGGTTTCAACGCTGACCCCTAAAAGCCCCTCTCCTTTAGCGGGAGCGATCGGGGTTGGGCCCGTCCATCAGGCGCGCGCCCCGACCTGCCAGGCTCCACCACCTCCCGGCGCTCAAAGCTGGTGAACACGTCGGCATAGAACCGCCCGTTCAACGGGTCGCGCCATCCGGCCCTGGCCCGCACCGCCACGTCCATGGCCTGCTCGATCGTGGCACACCAGCGGCCCTTTCGGATCGGGGTGACGTATCGGTGTTGGATCACCGCCGCCAGCTCGCTCAGGTGGAAACCTGCCACACAATCACGATGATCAATGTGGCTGCCGCCATGATACCCAGAACGATGCGATCGCCTGATCCGGTATCGATCGGCCGCAGCTCCGGCGCTTCATGATCAATCTGCGCAGTCTCTTCGGCCTCACCGGACGCGTCCAGGCGACCCGGCGCATCTGGTCGCCGCGCCATCATGTTCACGCGCTTCTCGACATTGCCCGCCGCGATCAGCGCGATCCCCGCGACGGCCGACGCCAAGCCGGTGTTGAACAGCATCATTTGCTGCTGGAGGAGCGACAGGTTGGAAACCTCACTCACGCCGATCTGCCAGGCGTTGACGCTTACCGACACGTCAACCGCCAATGATCCCAGCGCCGAGACAACGCCAATCGCCAAAAGGATCACTCCGAATAGGATCACAGCTTCCCCCCTGCCCAAACCACCCGGCCGACGACGCGGAAATTGTCCGCCTCCGCCTCGACGTCAATGTCGCGCGGCCCATCGCTCAACTTGTTGTCGCTGATCACCCGCACGAACCCCGGCCCGGCCAGGGCCAGTCGCTTCACCAGCAACATGCCGTCGAGGACGAGCGCATAGACACCGTCCGACGGCTCGCGCCGCGCCAGGTCGATCATCGCCAGGTCGCCGTCGCTCAGCGTCGGCTCCATGCTGTCACCCTTGATCCCGACGAGGCGGAGCTGGTCGTAGCTGCCGAACCACTGTTTCAGCCAATGCCTCGGGAAGCCGATGAAGTCGCTCGTCTTTCCCTCCTCCAGAGCCAGTGCACCCGGCCCCGCTGAGGCTTGAACTTGATCCATCGGGATAGACACCGCGTCCAGACTAACGGATTTAGCCGCCTCACTGACAAACATGTTCGCCAAAGGCCCCAGCACCTGAGCCGCATTCGACTCCTGCCCACGCGCAATCTCATCCAGCGACAGGCCTAGGACGCGCGCGAGGCTGACCATGCGTGAAAACGCTGGCTCGCTTCCTCCCGAAAGTATCTTCTGGAGGGTCGCTTTCGGCATACCCGCAGCATCGGCAACGGCTTGCTGAGTGCCGAACCGCCTCACCCGCTCATTCAGCAACGCGCGGATCGTATCCGACATTTGAAAAGGCGCACGGTCTTCCACTAGCCCCTCATAATATCACTTGACATAAAATATGATGCTATCTAGCCACTATCGCAGCCATCCGTTGAAGGAACGCGCATGATAGTGACCGATTGGCATCCCGAGGACATCAAGGCGGAGCTGCGCAAACGCGGCATCACGCTGACCGCGCTGGCGCTGCGTGCCGGTGTCAGCAAACAGGTGGTGACGATTGCGCTGCGCAAGCGGGCGTCCGCGCATTGCGAGCGCGTCATCGCCGAAGCCCTTGGTCAAAAACCCCATAAAATCTGGCCTTCCCGATATCGGTCCGACGGCAGCCGCGTCTTTTTGCGCCCCCTCTCGCCCAGGGAGCTTGCCGCAGCATGAGCGCGTATCACGCCGGTCCGGCCAAGTCATGTTCTCAATCTGTATCGCCGCGAGACGCGCGGTGGTTTGAACGCGCCCGCCGCTTCGAACGGGTGATGAGCAACCGCGTCGTCCCGGCGCTGATCGGCCTGGCGCTCGCTATCTTCAGCCAGGGGCTGTGGTCATGACCGGCGACGACGAGCTGGACATGCTCGCAGGCTGTCTGGTCGCGGTGGGGGCGCTGACCTGCGTCGCGCTCGGACTCGCAATCCTGATCATCTGGGCGCTGCTTGCATGATTGCGTCCGGGGGGATGACATCACGGGCGGCAACGACGCCGGCGGCCGATCCCGCGCCGCCGCGCCCGTTCGAAAATCGCTGGCTGACCGCCGCCCAGATCGCCGACATGCGCCTGGCGGGGTTGCCTGGCACCAAGCGCGGTGTCACGTATCGCGCCGCCGAGGAGTGCTGGCCCTTCCGCGAACGCAGCGGCCCCGGTGGCGGTCGGCTCTATTGCGTCGCCGACCTGCCGGCCGACGCGCTGGCCGACTATCAATCGCGTTTCCTGTCGCAGGCTCGCCCGTCGGGCACGCGCCGGGGTCGGCCCGACGGCACCTGTTTCTTCGATCGCAATCCGCACATCGCCGACGCCATCCTGGTGCTGCTTGAGGCGCGCCGCCGCCCCGCCACCGAAGTGCTCGAGCTGCTGGAAGCGATGTTTGGCGGTGACGCTGGCCCCGACCTGCCTGCGGCCAATGACGCCGGCACCGCCGCCCTGCCGACGCTGCGCACCATCCAGCGTTTCATCCGCCGCGCCGAGCGCGAGAACCGCGTTTTCTTCACCGCCCAGCGTGACCCCGATCGGTTCAAGAGCGCGATGCGCCCCGCGCTCGGCCGCATGGATGCCACCGTCACCTATGCCCACGAAGTATGGGAGATCGACACGACCAAGGCCGACGTCCTGTGCGTCGAAGGGCGCAAGTCGATCCTGGGCATTATCGATCGCTGGTCGCGCCGCGCCCGCTACCAGGTGGTGGACAGCGAAAGCGCCCAGTCGGTCCGCCGCATCCTGGTCGACACCATCCGCGCCTGGGGCGTCATGCCCGCCCGGCTGAAGGTCGATAACGGCTCCGGCTTCATCAACGCCTCGATCCGCACCGCGCTCGAAACGCTGGGTATCGAACTCGACCCCTGTTTGCCCGGCCACCCGGAAGACAAGCCCTATGTCGAGCGGCTGTTCAAGACCTTTAACCATGACCGCGCGGCGATGCTCGACGGCTTTGCCGGCCACAACGTCGCCCAGGCCCAGGCGCTCCGCGCGGCCGCAAAGAAGCGCACCGGCCGGGCCGTCGTCGTCCCGACGCTGACCGCCCAGGGCCTTCAGGACATCATCGACGCCTGGATCGACGGCAAATACCATCTGCGCCGACACTCGACGATCGGCATGACGCCGATGGAGCGGTGGCAATCGTCGCCGGTGCCGGCGCGCGCTGCTCCGCATGAAACCGTCCTGAAGCTCGCGCTCAGCGCCTATGTCGGCCAGGCCGTCGTCGGCAAGCGCGGCATCCGCTGGCGCGGCGGCCGCTATTGGTCCGAGGCGCTGGTCCCGTGGATGGGCCGCCCGGTCCAGCTCCGCCGGGATGAGGATGACCTGGGCGCGCTGTTCGTCTTCGACGACGCCGGCAATTACATCGACACCGTCGTCAATTGGGAACGCTCGGGGCTGTCGGAGCAGGAATATGCCATGGCGGCCCGCGCCGACATGGACCGGTTCCTGGCCGCGCAAAAGGCCGAGTTCAAGGAACGCCGAAAGCATTTCTCGCCCGAGGTCGCACGCGACCGCCTGCTCCGCCAGGAAGCGGAGCGAGCCGGCAAGCTCGTACACCTGCCCATGCCGTCGCGCCAATCGCCGACGCCGGCGATGGAAAGCATGACCGCGCGGCCCGCGCCGCAACTTCCCACCCAGGGCCAGCTCGACGCGGCCATGGCCGCCACCGAACCCAAGGCCGCACCGCCGACCAAGACCGACGCGCAAAAGGTTGCCGAGGCCGACGCGGTGATCCGCGCGCACGAAGCCGGCGAACCCGTCGATCCCGACGCGCTGCGCCGCGCCAAGCTGTTCGCCCAATCGACCACCTACCGGGTCGAGAAAATCCTGCAGGCCGAATTCGGCGTGCCGGCCACCCCCGTTTCAACCTCGCTGCAACAGGAGCGCAAATGATCATTACATCGCCCCCCCTCACGCCGCCTGCGGCCGATCAGCGGCGCGCGCCGGGCGCCCAACTGACCAACATGGCGCTCGCGCTGCGCACCATGGCCGACTGCCATCACGCCGGCGACGACAGCCCGCGCCTGTCCGTGTTCTACGGCCCGTCCGGTTATGGAAAATCGGTAGCCGCCGCCTTCACCGGCGTGCGCACTCGCGCCGTCTATGTCGAGGCGCGCAGTGTCTGGACCCAGCGATCGATCCTTGAGGCGCTGGCTCGTGAACTCGGCATCGCTCGCCTGGAACGCACCGCGCCACGACTGCTGCAACAGGTAGTCGACCAGCTCGCGTCCGACCCGGTGCCGCTCATCATCGACGAGATGGACTATCTGGTGAAGCGCCAAGCGGTCGACCTGATCCGCGACATCCACGACGCGACGCGCGTCGGCATCATGATGATCGGCATGGAAAGCCTGCCAAGCAAGCTTCGGGCCTGGGAGCAGTTTCACAACCGCATCATTCGCTTCACCCCGGCCCAGCCGGCCAGCGTCGACGACGCCTGCAAGCTGCGGGACCATTATTGCGCCCATGTCGCCGTCGCCGATGACCTGGTCGAACTGATTGTCGATCGCTGCCACGGCGTCACCCGCCGGATCGTCAACAACCTTAAGACCGTGGAGCGTGAGGCGCTGGACGAGGGGGTCGGCGCGGTCGATCGCGCCTGGTGGGGCGGACGCGCCATCATCACCGGCGACGTGCCGACCCGCAAGGTCGCGGCCTGATCATGGCCGCTGCCGTGCCCTTGCCCCCCGCCGCCCGCGTCACGGCCGCCGATGCGCTGTGGGCGGCGCTGCTCCGCGCCCCCGAACCCCTCAGCGTCGGCGAGCTGCACGACGCCTGCCGGGTCCTGCCCGCCACCATCCACAGCCGACTGTGGGCATGGCGGCGGGCAGGCATCGTCCAAACCGTCGGAGACAACCCCTTGACCTTCACGCTCGACGATCAGCACCGGACGCCGCGCGCGCCGCGCGTCCGGCACGACGGCTCGCCCACGACGCTGCGGCTAGGCCGCGAGCGAATGTGGCGCGCCATCCGCATCCTGCGCAGCTTCGACATTCCGACGCTGGAATTCACGGCCGAAGTCTCGCGCGCGTCGGCGAAGACCTATGTCAACGCGCTGCTCCGGGCGGGTCTGCTCCGCACGTCCATCGCCCCGCACAGCCACGGCATCGGTCGCGGGCGCGACTGGGCAACCTATTCGCTGCGCGACGATCGCGGACCGCAGACGCCTCGCGTCCAGATCACCCGGGAGGACGGCGTTCGGCGCACCATCCTGTTCGACCCCAACCGCGGCGAAAGCATCGGCATCGCCGGCCGCGCCGCCCCTTTTTTTGACCCGGAGGGTTAACCATGTCCGCTAATCACGTTCGTTCAAATTTCGAAACGGCACGCGCCGCGTGGAGTCAGGAAATGCCGGAATATATCCGGCTCCTGGCGACCGCCTGCGATCGGGCCAGCCAGCGCGCGGTGGCCGAGCGGCTCGGCAAGTCCGGCGGCTATGTTAGCCGCATTATCAACCGCCGCTACGCCGGCAGCTATGCGGAAGCCGAGACGCTGATCCGCGCCGCTTACGGCGCAGACGTGGTCGACTGCCCGCTTTACGGCGAAATCCCGCTGGCGAGCTGCGTTCACAATCGCCGACGCAAGCCGCCCTTCGTCAATGCGATGCAGCACCGCTTTGCGTCGACCTGCCCGAGCTGCGCCTTCAACGCCGACATCGTCGGTGGCGGGCGGAGGGACGCGGCATGAGCCAGTTCATCGCCCTGCTCGCCGATCGCGGTGACGTGCTCCTCTACCACCGCGCCCGCACCAACCATTGCCCGCGCTGTGGCCGCACCAACTGGCTGGTCGGCCGCGTCACCGCGGAATGCGCCAGCTGCCAAACCGCGCTGCCGCTGGTGAGCGATCGGCCCGAACAGCCCCTCACGCCCGATTTCCCGGCCCAACCGTAAGGACACCCACGCCCATGGCCACCACCCGCCGCAAGGCCCCCAAACAGGACGCCCCCGTCACCATTGAGGAGGCGACCCGGATGCTGGGCGACTATGCCCAGCTCCAGCTCAACATCGAGCAGCTCGAAGCCACCGCCAAGGGCGCGATCGCCGCGATCCAGGCCGAGCGTGACGAGGCGATCGCCCCCGTCAAGGAACAGGCCGAGCAGCTGTTCCGCCAGCTCCGCGCCTGGTGGGCCGTCGCCGGACCGCAGCTGACCGAGGGCAAGCGCAAGTCGCTACCGATCGCCGGCTGCATCATCGGCGTGCGCACGTCCGGCCCCAAGCTGAAGCTGCCGAAGGGCATGAACGAGGCCGCCGCCATCAAATGGCTGCGCGGCCTGGCGAACGGCATCGGCGATGCGTTCATCCGCGTGAAGGAGAGCCTGGACAAGCCGGCGCTGATCAAGGCGGTCGACGAACCCGGCTTCACCGGCCCGCTGCTGACCGTCCAGGGCTTCCGCGCCAGCCAGACCGAGGAATTCTTCATCGACCTCGCCCAGGTCAAGCCGGCCGCCGTCGAGCAGGTCGAGACCGAGGAGCCGGGCGAATGATCCGGCTCGACCGCAACGACGCCGGTGAGGCGATCATCCGGTTGGCGCTCTCCAACGGGTGGACCGCGTCGATCCTGCCGAACGGCCGCTATGGCATCGCCTCGCTGGTCGCGTGGCCGGCGCATTCCGAAAGCCCGTGCGACGGTGCGCTGGTCGGCGCGCAGGAAGCATATGGCGACGAAGTCGTCGAGTTCCTCGCGCAGATCGCGGCGATGCCGGACGTTTCGGAGCCGGAGCCGCAGCCATGAGCAATCTCGTCGTCCCGCGCCGCGAGATCGGCGGCGACGCCCTGCACCGCACCGAGCGCCAGGTGCTCGACCTGTGGGACCAGGGCGTCGGTTTTCGCGGCATCGCCGCCAAGCTCGGGATCAGTGTCCAGACCGTGCGGTCGATCGTGGCGAGGCTCGACGGCGGTGGCGACACCGAGAAGCGGTTTCGCGAAGCCACCATCCGCAGCACCGCCCAGCTGCTCGCCGCGATCAACGCGCTTCGCGCCAAGCGGTCCTGACCGCCGCGCAGCCGGAAACACCGACCCTTTTCAACATGGAAGGACTGACATGGCGACGCTTACACTCGACGCAATCTTTGGGGAGGTCGGACGGACCCGCGACCACACGTCCACCGATGTGTCCGGCATCGCGCTGGCCGCCGACGGGTCCCAGCTCTACATCACCATCCACGCCGGCCGGGATGGCGGCCTCGCCATGCGCTTGAGCGGCGACCAGATCGACCGCTTCTGTCACCTGCTCGCCACCGCTGTATTCGCCATCAACCGCGCCAGCGTGCTGGGCGGCCAGGGCGGGGAGGCGCTGCAATGAACACCATCCTCTCTCTCGATTACTACGGCATTGCTGCCCCCGCGATCGTGAAGGATTTTCGGGTCCGCTCGGTCGGAAAGACGACCCAGGTCACCGTCGAACTGGCGGTGTCGAGTGGCGAAACCCTTGCGCACCTCCTGCAGCAGCTGCACGAGCTCAAGAACGGGGGCAAGCAATGACCCCGTCCGAACTCCGCACCCTGGATGCCATCCGGGCCTACCACGCCGAGCACAGGATTGTGCCGACGATCCGTGAACTGGCCGAGCTGCTTGGCCGCTCAACACCCTCGACCACGCACCGTCAGGTTCGGAGCTTGATCGAGCAGGGGCACCTGGTCCGGGCCGGTCGGACCTACGCGGAGCGCAATTACGCGCTGCCGACCAAGCCGGTTGCGGCGGAGCTGACCGACGGCGAGCTGCTCGACGAGATCAAGCGGCGGGGCGGTGTGCTCGCTATCCTGGGGCTGGAGCCGCGGATCCAAGGCAAGCGCGGAACCGTGATCGTCGATGAGTTCTTTGACACTCGGGAGCACCCCGATGGCTGACCCTGCCCGTAAGCAGCCGCGATCGGCCGCCCCTCGCACGGACAGCGCCAAGCGTGAGGTCCAGGTCAAGATGATCCGCGCGGTTCGTGCTGCCTGTCGCCGTCGTGGCATGGACGACGACGATCGCAAAGCGTTCCAGCAGCGGGAAATCGGCCGCGCCAGCCTGTCCGACATGTCGATCGCCGAGCTCGGCAAGCTGCTCGACCTGCTCAACAAGGATCGCGCCGCGCCGATGGCGCACCGACCGCATGTCGCCAAGATCAAGGCGCTATGGTGGACGCTCTACTGGCTCGGCGAGATCGACGAACCCGGCGATCGCCAGCTCGACGCCTTCGTCAAGCGCCAGACCGGCGTCAACGCGCTGCGGTTCCTGGACCATCGCCAGGCGGCCTCTGTGATTGAGGCGCTCAAGAGCTGGGCGACGCGCGCCGGGGTTACCTGGCCGCCGGCGCAGCCAGGTTCGGACGCTCAGGGTGAACGCCGTGCGGTCATCGACGCGCTCGTGATCCGCTTGCTCGACCGGGGCGATCCGGTCGGCAACTGGGCCTATTGCCAGTCACGGCTCGGCCTCGACGCCAATCCGGCCAGCTGGACGCCCCAGCAGCTCGACGCCTGCATCAAGCTATTGGGACGGCGCTATCGCGCGCTGCTGACCGAATGAGCGCGGCCGTCGATCCCGCCAGCCTGCCGCGACTGGCGGACCTGCCGATCCCGGCCGACGTCCGCCCCGGCAAGGGCTGGACCGGTCAGATGGTCGAGCTGGCGGCGCACATCGGCGCATTTGACACGCTGCGGATCGTCGCGGCCTATGGCGGTCAGTCGGTCTATATCCCGATCGACCCGGAGCGGAACCCGTTCCGCGAGCTGATCGGCCCCGCCAAGGCCAAGATTGTCAGCCAGGTCTACGGTCCCTACCAGTTCTTCGTGCCTGTAGCCCGCCACGCAGTCGATCGCGCCAAGCGCGGCGGCGTGCTGGCGCTCGTTCGCTCGGGTCAGTTGTCAAAGCGCCAGGCGGCCGTCATTCTGGGCACGTCACGAAATTACGTCGACTATCTGGTCCGCCAGCCGGACGAGGATGGCCCGCCGCTACCCGCGCTCCGCCGCCAACCTGTGATCGATCCGCGCCAGATTTCCATTTTCGACGTGCTCCCCCCCACCGACGGCGGTTGAGCCTCGCGCGCGTGCGCGCGCACGATGGTCTCGCATCCTTAACCCCGGGGGGATGCGTCTTGTCCGTTCTTCGCCACCGCAGCTTGAGCGCCTGATTATGGCCTGGCTGCAACTCGCCATCGACCTTTGGCCGATCCTCACCCTCTTCATTTCGATCGTCCTGGGCGCGGTCGTGCTCTGGCTGCGGTCGCAGTTTCCAACCAAGGCCGACGTCTCCGGCCTGACCGACAATGTCGCGGTGCTCACCGCCAAAGTCGAGGATGTCCAGGAAACCGTCGGGACGCTCGTGACCGACCAGGCCGCACAGAATGCCCGGCTCGACCAGATCGAAAAGGACATCGAAACCCCGCCCACACGCATGGAGCTGATGCAGGCGATCGCCCAGCTCTCGACCAAGATGAGCGCGGCTGAGGAGCGCACCGAGTCGGTCGACCGCCAGCTCCGCACCACCAACGACTATCTCAAAATCCTGATCGACAAGGGCCTGCGCGAATGAACCCGCCCAGCCCAAAGACGCCGTCGAGCAAAGCGGTCGTGATCCGCCGCGCCATCCTCGACGAGCTGGCCGCGATCGGCGGCACGCATAACCACGATGCCCTGGCCGTTGTCCTGAAGGGCAAGGGGCACCCGGTCTCGCGCGACGAGGTCGCCGAGCAGATGCGTTGGCTCGCGGAACACGGCATGATGGCTATCGAGCAGCTCGGCGTGTTCGTCGTCGGCGACATCACCATGCGCGGCCGCGACATTGCCGACGGCAGTGTCACCTACGACGGCATCTCGCCCTTCAAATCGGCGATCTGACGTGCCGCGCCGGTCCTCCGTCGAAAAGCTCGACCCGGCGATCCGCGCGAGCGTGGACCGCGCGATCGGGCGTGGTGCCAGCATCGACGAGATTGTCGAGCTGGTCGACAGCCTGGGCGGCGACGTGTCGCGCAGTGCGATCGGGCGCTATTCGATCCGCTATCGCGAAATGGCCGACCAGCAGCGCAACGTCATGGCGATCGCCAAGGCGTTCGGCGAGGATTTCGGCGACAGCGACAACCAGGCCGGCAAGCTGCTCATCCAGATCATCAACAGCGTCGCCGTCCGTGCGTTGATCCCGCTCGCCTCGGGCGAGGTGGACGCGATCGACGGCAAGGAACTGCACTTTCTGGCGCGGGCCGCCAAGGATCTGATGTCGGCCGCCAAGACCGATGCCGACCGCGATCGGCAGGTCCGCGACGCGACCAAGAAAGCGGCCGCCGAGGCCGCTGACCAGGAGCTGCGCCGCGAAGGGGCGTCGGCCGACACCATCCGCCGGGTGAAAGAGCAGATCCTCGGGATTGAGCTGTGACGACGTTCCGCATCGTCGCCGGCCAGGGCATGGCCGAAGGGCGCGCTGTCCTACCGCTTACACTGCGCGTGCGCGACCTGGCCGTCTCGCTCGGCTTTCGCGCCGGCGGGGTGAAGTCCAGCCACTGCCCCGGCAGCTCGTCGCGCTACCTCACGCTCACCTGTCCGCGCGGCCATGACTGGCTGGTTCGCATCTCCAACCATCGCCGACCGGAGCGGACGCGCCAGCCGGCGCCGCATATCGATTTCGTGTCGCTGGATGGCCAGGCGGGCACGCTGCAGCTCGCCGACCTGCTGACCCGGATCGGCGACGGCCAGGTGGACTGGCGTCCGCTCAAGGCCGGGGGACGCCGCTGATGACGTCCACCACCGCCAGCGCCCATGATGACCTCAAGATCCTGCTCAAATATCAGGCGTCAGCGATCGCGCTGAGCGCGCAGCACGAGCTGCTGGTGATTGAGAAGTCGCGGCGCACCGGCATCACTTATGGCTTCGCCGCCGACGCGGTGCTGACCGCCGCCCCGGCCGAGCGGCCCGACAACGTCTATTACATCGCCTATAATCTCGACATGACGCGCGAGTTCATCGGCTATGTCGGTGACTTCGCGAAAGCCTTTAACGAGGTTGCAAGCGAGGTTTCAGAGTTCCTGTTCGACGACGGGTCGGACGAGGGGATCAAGGCTTACCGCGTCGATTTCCCTTCCGGGAAGGCGGTCGTGGCGCTGTCCTCCAAGCCGCGCTCGCTGCGCGGGATGCAGGGCAAGGTCATCATCGACGAGGCGGCGTTCCACGACCAGCTCTCCGCCCTGCTGACCGCCGCGCTGGCGCTGACCATGTGGGGCAGCCACGTCATTGTCATCTCGACCCACAACGGCGCGGACAACGCCTTCAACGAGCTGATCGAGGAAATCCGCGCCGGCAAGCGCGAGGGGCATGTCATGCGCCTCACGCTTTCGGATGCTCTGGCCGACGGCCTGTTCAAGCGCATCTGCCTGCGCACCGGCCAAACGTGGTCGCCCGAAGCCGAAGCAAAATGGGAGGCGTCGCTCCGTAAGCGCTACGGCTCGTCGGCCGAGGAGGAGCTGGACGTTATTCCGGCGCAGGGCACCGGCGTCTACCTGCCCCGCGCGTCGATCGTCGCCGCCATGTCGCCCAACCTGCCGGTCATTCGGATCGAATGCCCCAAGGGCTTCGAGCTGCAGGAAGAGGCGTATCGCACCGACTATATCCGCGAGCTGCTCGAAGCGGAGGTCCTGCCCTATGTGCGCGACTTCGACCCGCTCCGCCGCACCTATTTCGGGCAGGACTTCGCGCGCGTCGGCGACGTCTCGCCCCTCGCGTTTGGCCAGCATGACGAGCATCTCAATCTGATCGTCCGCTTCATCCTGGAAATGCGCAATGTGCCGTTTCGCGAGCAGGAGTTTGTGCTCAACTGGATCCTGGCGCGGGTGCCGAACTTCTGCGCCGGCAAGATGGACGCGCGCGGCAACGGCTCGGCCCTGGCGGAATATGCCCAGCAGAAATGGGGCGCGACCCGCGTCGAAGCCGTCCAGGCGACCGACAAGACCTACCTCGCCTTCATGCCCAAGCTGAAGGCGTCGATCCAGGACCGCACCATGCTGATCCCGCTCGACGAAGCGACGCTGGAGGATCTGCGCATGATCAAGCTGGTCAAGGGCGTGCCGAAGATCCCGGACCGCTCGGTCGTGTCGAAGGCCGATGGTGCCAAGGGCCAGCGCCACGGCGACAACGCGATTGCGCTGATGCACCTGCGCGCCGCCGCCGACGAGGATGTCGGGCCGATGGAGGTCCACACTACTGGCACGCCGCGCCCCAGCGCCCCTGAAATGAGCGTGTCGATGCGCGGCTTCGGCAGCGTCGGCGCGCGCAACAACGGACTAGCATTCTGATGGCCAAGACACCTTCCACCCGCAACTCGCGCTTGCCTGCCGATCTGCGGTCCGAGATCGCGACGACGCTCGACGGCCGCGATATCACCCAGCCCTATGTCCGCGAGCTGCGCGAGGCCGCCGACCCGATCCTGCTCGGTTCGGTGGGCTGGGGGGCTTATGATCAGATCCTGCGCGACGATCAGGTCTATTCGACGCTGCAGCAGCGCATCGGTGCCGTCGTGTCGCGCGATTGGGAGGTTGTTGCCGGCGACGAGGATGATCCGCGGTCCAAGGTGGCGGCCGAAGAATTCAGCCGGATGCTGCGCCGGATCGGGTGGGACAACATCACCCGCAAGATGCTGTTTGCCAGCTTCTATGGCTATGCGGTCGCCGAGGTCATGTGGACCAACGACTTTGACTTCGCCGCAATCAAGGTCCGCCACGCCCGCCGCTTCCGCTACGATGCGGAGGATCGGCTGCGGATGCTGAGCACCGCCTCGCCGCGCGGCGAGGTGCTGCCGGAGCGCAAATTCTGGGTCCACGCGGTCGGCGGATCGAACGATGACGAGGTCTACGGCGTCGGCCTGGCGCACTGGCTCTATTGGCCGGTGCTGTTCAAGCGTAACGGCATCCGCTTCTGGAACATTTTCCTGGACAAGTTCGGCACCCCGACCGCGATGGGCAAATATCCGCGCGGATCGAGTCCGACCGACATCCGCAATCTGCTCAATGCGCTGAGCGCGATCGCGACCGACAGCGGCTTCGTCGTGCCGGAAGGAATGGCCGTCGAGCTGCTGAATGCCGCGCGCTCGGGCGTCGGCGATTATGCCGAGCTGTGCCGCTACATGGATGGCGCGATCGCCAAGGTCGTGCTGTCCCAGACCATGACCACCGACGACGGCGCATCGCGCGCTCAGGGCCAGGTGCACGAGGGCGTGAAGCTGGAGGTCATCAAGTCCGACGCGGATCTGCAGACCGACAGCTTCACTGCCGGCCCGGCCCGGTGGTGGACCGATTTCAAATATGGGCCGGATGTCGCCGCGCCGATCGTTCGCCGGATCGTCGAGGAAGAGGAGGACCTGGCCGAAAGCGCCAAGACCGACGAAATCCACGCGCGCCAGGGCTGGGTCCGCACCGCCGACAGCTTCAACGAGAAATATGGCGAGGGCTTCGTCCGCAAGGCCGATCCCGACGCGCCGGAAGGCTCGGCCCCCCCCCCGTCAACGACGCCCGCACCCGAGCAGTTCGACCCGGCCGACCCCGCCACCGGCGACCCGGCGGGGCAGGAGCTGGACACGCCGCCTGCACCGCCACCCAATCCCCGGCCCGGCCGCCGCGTCATGCCCGATCCCGCCGCCGCCAGCTTCGCGGCCGACGATCCCGCGCCGCTCTATGTTTATCGCAAGCTGGTCAATGCGACCGAGCTGCTTGAATGGGCGCGGTCGCAGGGCTTCACCACGACGCTGGAACCGGACGATCTCCACGTGACCGTCACCTATTCGAAGCGCCCGGTGAATTGGTTTGCCATGACCGGGTGGGGAGGCCCGGCCGAGCTGGTCGTGGAACCCGGCGGGCCGCGCCTGGTCCGGCGCATGGGTGCCGGTGGATCGGAGGGCGAAGCCATCGCGCTCCTGTTCCAGGACGCGTCGCTCCAGTGGCGTCACCAGGAGATGCGCGATGCCGGCGCGAGCTGGGATCACCCCAGCTACCTGCCCCACGTCACGATCAGCTATCAGGGCGAGCCGATCGACCTCGACCAGGTCGAACCCTATCGCGGCCGCCTCGTGTTCGGGCCGGAGGTGTTCGAAGCGATCGACGATGGCTGGCAGGATCGCATCGCCCAGCGCGCGCCTGATCAAGCAATTGGCGACCAGCCCGTTGCCGAACCGCCGGCCGCGAGCCTGCCCGCCACCAGCTTCGCCGAAGGCGAGGGCGACGACGCCGACAGCATCGTCGACCGGATGATCGCTGACAGCGGTTACCGGGCCGCCGACTCGATCACCGGCACGCTCATTGAGCGCATCCTTGCTGTCGAGACCGAAGAAGCCGCCCGCGCGCTGATCGCATCCGCGCTCGGGACCATGGACGAAGCCCCGCTTGCCCAGGCGCTGGAACGCGCCGGCTTCGCCGCCCGGCTCAAGGCCGCGACCCAGGACGGCACGACCGAGAAACTGAGCTGAAGGAGGCTTGCATGACCGATACAGACCAGCTTGAACCCGCCCCCCTCCCGGAGGGCGAGTATGCGATCGTGGAGGTGCTGGGCCATCGCACGCTCGTCGGCCGCGTGACCGAGGTCGATCGGTTCGGCGCGAAGCTCATGTCGATCGAGCCGATCTATCAGGGCAAGCTCCTGGACGCCGTGCTGGTCGGCGGCAGCTCCATCTATCAGTTCACGCCCTGCACCGCCGAGAGCGCGCGCAAGGTCGCACCCCAGAACGCCGTCTACCTGCCGACAAGCATCCGCGCCACGCTCCCCGCGCCCGCCCTGCCGGCCCCGGATGACGATGACGACGCGCCGTTCGGCTATCTCGATGACGATGAGGACCACTTTTGTGGCTATGCTGAGACGGTCGCCGACGATGTCGCAGCCCAGGTGCGGATACTGGACAACGACGACACGGAGGCGCTCTGATGCTCGCCTTCTACCTGGGCGGCGTCGTCGCCACTGCCGGCATCCTGTTCGGCGAGAGCATCGCCGACAGCGATCCGCTCGATGTCGGCTTTTTCCTTTGCGCGCTGGGCTGGCCCGTGTTCATCGCCATGTTCTTCATCGACATGATCCGGCAGCGGTCATGAGCGGCGATCGCGAGATCTACGCCACGCCCTCGATGCAGGTGGTCCCGGCGCTCGTCTGCATCCCCGAAGGCGCGATCGACACTTTGGGCGATGCCCAAGGGGTCGTCATCGGCGCTCAGCACCTGGATGGGTTCGGCCCCTGTCTTTTCATCGGCACGCGTATGCGGGACGGGACCGCGCAGATCGGCGCGATCCCGCCCAACCACTGGCCGCAGCTGGCCGACGTGCTCAATGAAGTGTTCGGCCAGCTCCAGCGGGGCGAGTTCGACAGAGCGGCGGTGGCGTCATGATCGTCGTGCCGATCCAGCTCTATTCGGCCGTGACAGGCGAGGTGGAAAACCTCGGCACGATCGTCATCGACAATATCGGCGGCACCCGCGCGCGCGGCGACTATCGCGTCCGCGCCTATGCCAAGGGCGCGGCTGAAGCTGGCTTCTTGCACATGGTCAGCAGGGCACGGCCGATCCGCGAGGGCCGGGTGTTCGGCCACCGTCGCCAGGCGGAGCCGGTCGGCAACCTGATCGCGAAGGCGATGAAGGAACTTGGCTATGGCTGAGTGGCAGCCCGCCTCGACCGCGCCGCGCGATGGCACCCAGTTTCTCGGGCTGCTGTCCAATGGCTGGTATGCGCTTCTGTCGGGCGAGCCGAATTGCGACTGGCCATATCAGTGGTGGCGATCAGACGGGCGGCATCAACCGCCGATCCTGGAGACGCACCCCACTGACACCGATTGGTCGGCGACCTATTCGCTGTTGCTGACCCGCTGGATGCCCCTGCCGGCACCGCCGACCGATGCCTGATCCACTCGGCTATTCCATTTTCCTGGAGCCGACCGACGCCGTTCGTGCATTCGAGGCGCGCGGCGAGCTGAAGCCGACCGTCCGCTGGTCGGAAATGATGCATGAGAACCATGCGTCAGCCTTCACGGTCGCCAAGATCGCGCGCCTCGACCTGCTCCGCGCCGTCCAAGCATCGCTCGACGAGCAGATCCGCGACGGCGGCAGCTTCGATCGGTGGAAGGCCGCAATCCTGCCCGAGCTGCAGCGCGCGGGATGGTGGGGCGCGGTCCAGGACCGCGAGCTGACCGGCACGGATGAGCGGATCGTCGTCAATGAGCGTCGGCTGCGCGTCATCTACAACACCAACATCCGCATGAGCCTGGCGGCGGGCCACTGGGCGCGCATCCAGCGCCAGAAGGCAGCCTTTCCCTACCTGCGCTATGTGCCGTCCACCTCGGAGCGCAAGCGCCAGCTCCACATCCCCTGGTATGGGATTATTTTGCCGGTCGATCACCCGTGGTGGCAGACCCATTTTCCGCCCAATGGCTGGGGCTGCAAATGCGGCTTCGAGCAGGTGACGCAGCGGCGGCTTGAACGCATGGGCTGGTCGATCACGCCGGACGATCAGCTCCCGCCCGGCAACCCGACGACTTTTGTCGCGGCGACCGGCCGGGAAGTTCGGGTGCCCGCCGGCATCGACCCCGGCTTCAGCTACAACCCCGGCACCGCGCACCTGCGCGTAATGGCCGACCGCGCCGCCGCCTCGATCGTGGCGGCGGCCGACGCCGGCCTGGACGCCGCCGCGCGCCAGACGCTGCGCGAGATCGTCGACGATGCCGCCTTTGAACAGTTTCTGGCGCTGCCGGAGGCGAGCTTCCCGGTCGCGCTGCTGACCGCAGAACAACAGGCGCTGATCGCCGCCAAGGCGCGCCTGGTCGTGCTGCCGACCGGGGTCTACCGCAAGCAGCTTGGCGAAGCGCCGGAGATCTCGCGCGGCCACCCGGAACTCACCGTCGCCAACTATCGCTTGCTGCCCGACATCGTCGATCGTGCGATCGTCATCGCCCAGCAGGGCGATAGCCGCCTGATCTACTTTGCCGACGAAGGCGGGCGTTTGTGGAAAGTCGTGGTGCGCCAGGATGCGGGCGAGCCGCTGCCGGCCGTGGTCAGCTTCCACGCCAGCCGCCCCCGCAACATCGCGGGCGAGACGCGAAATCTGACGATCCTGCTCGATCGGCGGGGGACATGAGCGGCGCACGGTGGGGACTTCCGGTCCCCCACAAAGTGATCGTCGGCCAGAAGCCTAGCACTACGGTGGGAAGCTTTACCGCGTCGCGTGCGCCGCGCGGTCGATATAGCGCGCTGCACCTTAACAAGCAATTCCGCGCCGATAGGCGGGGGACGGGGCGCGCCAACGCCCCGAGCCGACGGCATCGACCCGTCATGACCATCCTGGCCAGGTCTGGCCATCCCGCCCTCCGGCCCGGAGGACGGCGACATTGTGGGAACATCATGACGGAGTCGAGTCCGATTTCAGCGGCACTGCAGCCGCTTTTCAACGATGCTGAAGCCCCCCTTTCACGGGTCGATCCGGTGCTGCCGGTCGCGCCCTATATCGGCGGCAAGCGTCGCCTCGCGAAGCGCATCATCGCCCGCATCGCGGCCGTGCCGCACCTCACTTATGCGGAGGTCTTTGTCGGTATGGGCGGCGTGTTCCTGCGCCGCGAGGTTCGATCGCAGGTCGAGGTGATCAACGACTGGTCGGAGGACGTGTCGACCCTCTTCCGCATCCTGCAGCGCCATTATGTGCTGTTCCTGGAGATGCTCCGTTTCCAGGTCACCTCGCGCGCCAACTTCGAGAAGCTGCTCCGCCAGGAGCCGTCGTCACTGACCGATCTGGAGCGCGCCGCGCGCTTCCTCTACGTCCAGCGCCTGTCGTTCGGCGGCAAGGTCGCCGGCCGCAATTTCGGGGTCAGCCCGGTCAACTCGGCGCGCTTTGACGTGACGCGCCTGCAGCCGATGCTGGAGGCGATCTGGGAGCGTTTGGCGGGCGTCGTGATCGAGCGGATGCGCTGGCAGGATTTCCTTGCGCGCTATGACCGCCCGGGCACGCTCTTCTACCTCGATCCGCCCTATTATGGGTGCGAGAACGACTATGGCCAGGCCATGTTCGACCGCGCCGAATTTGAGCAGATGGCGAGCGTGCTGGCCGGCCTGAAGGGCCGTTTCCTGCTTAGCTTGAACGCCCACCCGGAAGTCCGCCGCATCTTCGCTGGCTTCACCATCGAGGAGGTCCAGACCAGCTATACGATTGGCGGCAACGACCACCCCAAGCCGGTCACCGAACTGATCATTTCCAGCGCCCGATCATGAGCTGCGAGCGTGCCACTTCTTCCCACTTCTTTTCCCAGACCGGACTGGGAAATAATCCGGCGTTTTGGCGGTCCTGTTCCCGCTCGGACGCCTATTCTGTCGAGCTTTTGGCGAAGTGGGAAATTATTGTCGTCAGAAGTGGGAAATGGCGAAGCGGCACCCACGCGTTTCTGCGGTTTTCAAGCCGCGCACGCTCGCCGCGCCGCCGATTTTACGCCCCCAAGGCCGCACCGACGACAATAATTCCCCGCGATGGCCCGAAACCTCGAAAAGCCCCGTTTTTCGGGCGTTCCCGTCCCACTGTATCCCGAAAAGGCCCGCGATATCCCGCCTCTCCTGCAACCGTATTTAATGTCGCGGCACAGTCGATGGCCGGCCTGCTCGCCATCTTGTGGGGCGCACATCGCCACTATCGCGCGCGCGGCGATACGCAGCGGCTGGGTGAAGCGCTGGGCGCGCTGGCCCTGCTGATCGCATCCGGCGCGGCGGCCGGTGCGATCAGCCAGCTTGGCCTCGCGCTCCACCGGCCCCTGATCGACCCGTGGCTGGCGACCATCGATCGCGCGACCGGCTTTGCGAGCACCGCGGTGACGGCGGACCTGGCGGCGTCGCCGGTGCGCATCGCGCTGCTCGGTGCCGCTTATCTCAGCTCCTTTCCGCTGATCTTCCTGAGCGCCGTCGTGCTTGCGCTGCGCGGGTCCCGCGAGGCGCTGTGGGGACTGATCTTCAGCTTCGCGGCGGCGATCGTACTTTGTGCAGGGTGCGCGGCGCTGTTCCCCGCGATCGGTGCCTTTCCTCATCTCGGGCTCGCCCCCGATGTCGCCGCGCGCCTGCCGGCAGGGGCCGGTGTCTATCATCTGCCCGCCTTCGATCATTTTCGCGGCGGCGGACCGATCACGCTCGACATGCTCAAGCTCCAGGGCGTCGTGACCTTTCCCTCGTTCCACACCGCGCTCGCGTGGATGACTGCGTTCGCGTGGCGCCAGACGCGGCCGATCTTCATGCTCATGCTGGCGTGGAACGCGCTGGTCATCGTCTCCACCATCCCGATCGGCGGGCATTACGGCATCGACCTGATCGCAGGGACGCTGTTGTGGGCGGCGATCCATTGGTGGGTGTCAACGCGAACGGGAAGCGCGTCGCCCGAAAACCAGGCGGGACCGATCGCGACCACCCCGACGCGGGCCTAGTCCGATCTGCCACGCACGCCCGCTCTTGCCCAACCCGGCGATTCCCGCGAAAGCCGTGCGCACGAGCAAGGGGCGACGTTAAGATGATCATGTCCGACCGGTGGATTCGCGAACAGGCGCAGGCGCACGGCATGATCGAGCCGTTCGTCGAAGCCCAGCGGCGCGAGGGCTGCATCAGCTATGGCCTGTCCTCTTATGGCTATGACGCACGGGTCGCCGACGAGTTCAAGATCTTCACCAATGTCGACAGCGCCATCGTCGATCCGAAGAACTTTGACGCCAACAGCTTCGTCGATCGCCAGACCGATGTCTGCGTGATCCCGCCCAACAGCTTCGCGCTGGCGCGCACCGTCGAATATTTCCGGGTGCCGCGCGACGTGCTGGTGATCTGCCTAGGCAAGTCGACCTATGCGCGCTGTGGCATCATCGTCAACGTGACCCCGCTCGAACCCGAATGGGAGGGGCATGTGACGCTGGAGTTTTCGAACACCACCCCACTGCCCGCGCGGATTTATGCCAACGAAGGCGCGTGCCAGTTCCTGTTCCTCAAGGGGGATCAGAGCTGCGAGACGAGCTATGCCGACCGTGCCGGCAAATATATGGGGCAGCGTGGTGTCACCCTGCCCCGGCTTTAGGTTTGCGAAGGGTAGTGCCGGATGCCCTTGCCACACCCGGTCGTACGCCCGGCTTGGCGTGAGACACCACGCCGGGCTGTCTGACGGTCAGCGTGCGCCGAGCGCGGTGGCACTCACTGCAGGCTTCAGTCGCGACATGCCGGTGGCGGCGATCTGGTGCGCCATGACCACGCGGTCGCCGGCGAGCCGCATTTCGACATCTTCGCCTGCCAGCACGCGCGCATAGAGCTGCGCCGCCTTTTCCGGACGATTGGTCCGCGCCATGACTGCGGCAAGGTTGATCAGGACTTCGGGCTTGTCAGGATAAATCCGCGCTTCGGCCATCAGCCGCTTCTCCGCCGTGTCATAGTCGCCGCGCGCGATCAGCGACTGGGCATAGGGATCGGCGCGTTCCTGCGCATACGCTGGTGCGGTGGAGACCGCAGCCAGCGCCGCGACAAGGTGGAGGGTAACAACGTGCTTCATGATTGGGCTCCTGTCCTAATGTTACGTTTTGGTGTCTTTGTTGTGACACTTGTATGACGACAGGACAAGCCGGTATTTTAGGCGAATTTGTTCCGAAACGACTGTTTTTCCGCGACCGCCCCGCGCGAGGCACAGCGATACGCGGCAAAGAATATGACAGAATGGCGACATTTGTTGCCGCGACGCGGTTGCAAACATGCAGCGAACGCGAGGGTCGAACCCCGGTGACAGGCGCCACACGCCAAAGCGCAACGGTCGCAACGCTTACAAAGTCGCGCTCACCCGTGCGGTGACGGTCGACGACGGCGGACGAAACAAAAAAGGGCGGCCCCGCGGGACCGCCCTTTTGTCGTGATATGGTTTCCAGGGTCAGAAATCGGAGCGATACTGCTCGTTGCCGACAAAACCCAGCTTGGTCACATTCGCGCGCTTGATGATCGCCAGCACCTGGTCGACCTTTTCATACCGCGCGGCCGCGTCGGGCTGCAGGTGCAGCTCGGGCTCGGGGCTCATCGCCGTGGTCTGGTCGAGATACTGGGCGAGCGTCACTTCATCGACCGGCGCGCCATTCCACAGAATGTTGCCGTTGGCATCGATCAGCACCTTGTTCTTCTGGCTGTCGATGATGTCCTTCTGCTGGTTCGGGTCCGGCTGCGGCAGATCGATCTTCACCGCGTGCGTTTGGACGGGGATGGTGATGATGAACATGATCAGCAACACCAGCATCACGTCGATCAGCGGCGTGGTGTTCATTTCCATCATCGGCTCGCCGTCGTCGCGGCCTGCGCTCATTGCCATGTCAAACTACTCCTTCACGCGCCGAAATCAGCTGCCGCCCTTTTGCGGCTCGGAAATGAACCCAACCTTGGGAAAACCGGCCTGCTGCATCGTATAGATGGCGCCGCCGATGCACCGGTACGGAGTGTTCACGTCGCCGCGGATATGCACTTCGGGAAGCTCGAGACCGGCTGCGTTCGGTCCGCCCTGACGCGCAACCTCGTCCTCCAGTTTCTTGACCGCCCGCGTCAGCAGCTCCTCGCTCGTCAGTCGGCTCGTCAGCCAATAGACCTCGCAGCCGTCCGCACCACCCTTCACCGACAGCAGCACGTTCTCTGGCTTGGTGGTGGTCGGTTCGAACTCCACCTTGGGCAGTTCCAGCTTCACCGTCTCGAGCACCACTGGCACCGCGATCAGGAAGATGATGAGGAGCACCAGCATCACGTCGACGAGCGGCGTGGTATTGATGTCCGACAGGGGGGCATCGTCGCCACCACCGCCTGTGCTGATTGCCATTCTTCAGTTCCTACACAATGTCGCGAGACATACCCGGCGATCCGCAGGGGATAACAAGGGCATGTCCCATTTTTCCGCGCAACAGCAAGAACGGCGCGCCCGCATGAGCGCGCCGCTTCACGTCACGCCGCCGTCGTCTTGACGCCACCGGCCTGGCCGGCGGTCGTCTTCGGGGCCGGCGGGGTCGGGCCCTTCTTGCCCACGGCAACCGGACGCACCGCGCCGTTCGACGCCAGATAGCCGAGCACGTCGTTCGAGAAGGCGCTCAGTTCTTCCGCGATCGCCTTGTTGCGACGCTGCAGCCAGTTATAGGCTAGCACCGCCGGCACCGCGACAACCAGACCGAGCGCGGTCATGATCAGCGCCTCACCCACCGGGCCGGCGACCGCGTCGATCGACGCCTGGCCCGACGAACCGATCTTGATCAGCGCGCGATAGATGCCGACCACGGTGCCGAACAGGCCGATGAACGGCGCGGTCGCGCCGACGGTCGCCAGGAAGGCAAGACCCGCGCTAAGCTGCGAATTGATTGCGGCTTCCGAACGCGCCAGCGAGCCGTGCAGCCAGTCATGCGCTTCGACCGGATCGGTCAGCAGCTTGTGCTGGTCCTGCGCCGCAATGCCGTCGTCGACGATCTGGCGATAGGCGGTGTTCTGCTCGAGCTTCGTCGCGCCTTCACGCAGGCTGTTCGACGACCAGAAGGTGGCGCGGACGCGCTTCGCCTGGTTGATGATCTTCTGCTGTTCGAACAGCTTGGTCATCATGATGTAGAGCGAAACGAACAGGAACAGCGTCAGGATGGTAAAGGTGCCCTGGGCGATCAGCCCGCCTTCGCGCAGCGCGGCGGCCAGGCCGTACGGATTTTCACCGGCCGGAGCTCCAGCGGCAAGGATGGTGGTGAGCATGTTCAGTGGTTTCCCTTGATCAACGGTTTTTAAGTTTCAGCATGATGGATCGCGTGCGCCACGACGGCGCCGCGGCCCCGACTATTGAGGAATCTTCCAGACGATCCGGCGCGACGACGACGACCGGATCGGATTGCCGTTCTGGTCCTTCGCGGGCGTGTAGCGCCCACGGCGGGTCAGCGCGGCGCACGCCGCACGATCCAGCGCCTGCGATCCGCTCGACGCGGTGACGCGGCAATTCTCGATCCGGCCCTGTTCGTTGATGTCCCAGCTGACTGCGGTCGTCCCTTCCTCGCCGGCGCTGAGCGAACGCGACGGATAATCGTCGGTCGTCACCCACTCGGCGGGATTCCCCTTTGGACCCGCAGCCTTGCTGACCACCGGCGCGGGGGGCGCGACGGGGGCCGCAGGAACCGGCGGCGCGACCGTGGGAATCGGCGCATAATTGGCGGGCGGCGTCGTCACGGACTGGATCACGACCTCCGGCGGCGTGTTCGAACGCACGATCGGCGGCGGCGTCACGACCGGCGGCGGCTGGGTCACCGGCTGGTCCGGCGGTGGCGGCGGTGGCGGTACTTCCTCCGGCGGCGGCGGCGGTTCGATGATATCGAACGCCTCCAGATCAGCCTGGGCCTTCTTAACGTATCGATAGGCCAGGCCGGTTATAAACGCGTAGCCCAGCACAGCCATGATGATGGTGACCGTAACGATCGCCACCAAACGGCTGCTTCCAGTGTTCCGGTCAGCATAGGCCATTCCGCAACCAAACTCCCTAAATCCCGACATGGACGCGGCGACGGGCCTTCGTTGAAGACACCGACAACACCGCACACACCGATGCCGCGCACGACATGATGTCTGCCAAAGCTGTATCCCGCCGTCCGGGATGACGCAAACGCTTTGTCAGGCGCAACAAATGTATAAGCCGCAGGGCTGGTTTTTGTTGCTATATGACGCCCGATTTTCCGCGTAATGGAACGGTCATGTCCCGATTTACCTCCATAACCGCCTTATTTGCCTTGATTCTGCCCGGTTTGCCGGCCGATGGGCAGACCCGGTCCGGGCCGCCCGCGGCCGTTGTCGAAGCACCCGACTATCATCGCGTCGCCGGCCTGGTGTTTCGCGCCCCGCTGGTGATCGACGCGACGGTGCGGTCAACCGCCCGAATCACGGGGCCGGAGGCCGCGGGGGTTCCGGCCGGGCATATGCGATTCTATGTGAACGCCGACGTCGGCGCGCTGATTCGCGGGAGCAGCGCCCTGCCGCCGCGGATCGGTTTCCTGATCGACGTGCCGCTCGACGCGCGCGGTCGCGCGCCCAAGCTCGGCAAGCGTCGCCTGATCCTGTTCGCCCGTTCCGTTTCGGGACGCGCCGACCAGGTCCAGCTGATCGACCCGTCGGCGACGCTCGACTGGACCGCGCCCGCCGACGCGCGGGTCCGCGCCGTGGTGACCGCGGCACTCAGCCCCGATGCGCCGCCCACGATCTCTTCGCCGGGCAACGCCTTTCATGTCCCCGGGACGCTGCCGGGCGAAGGTGAGACGCAGGTGTTCCTGAACACCGCCGACGGCACCCCCGTATCGCTGCTCGTCCTGCGCCGCCCGGGCCAGGCGCGCAGCTGGTCGGTGGCGCTCGGCGACATCGTGGGCGAAGCCGCGCCGCCCCCGCCGCGCGACAGTCTGCTCGGCTACCGGCTGGCGTGCGAGTTGCCCGCGCAATTGCCCGAATCGAGCCTCGCCAACACCGAACCCGGCACCGCGGACGCCGCGCGCGAAGACTACGACTTCGTGCGTCGCCAGGTCGGCGCCTGTGGCGACCCGCTGCGCCGCTGACGTCGCCGCCCCGACGCTCAGTCGCGGGCGAGGTTGACGAAATCTCGGTCGAAGCCGGTCATCGCCGCGCCGCCGTCGACGAACAGCGTCTGTCCGGTCACTGCGGGCGCGGTCGCCAGATAATGGACCGCCTCCGCGATATCGGCAGGGTTGGGTAGACGGCGCAGCGGCATCATCGACGCCAGTCTTTCCATCTGGACCGCGTCATAATCTGCGGTCGGCAGCGTCAGTCCCGGCGCGACGCCGTTCACGCGCACCCCCGGTGCAAGCGCCACCGCGAGCGTGCGCGTCGCCGCCGCCAGCGCCTGTTTCGACAGCGTGTAGGCGATCTGGTCGTGATTGGGATGGTCGATGCGCTGGTCGAGCAGGTTGACGACGGCGCGCCCGCCCGCCGCGTCGGCATTGTCGTCTGCCTGGGCCGCCAGCCGAACCGCCAGGCGGAAGGGCGCAGCCGCATTCACCGCGAAATAGTCGATCAGCGCCGCCATGTCGGGCAGCCCAGCCTCGTTCGCGTCGAAACGCGACGCGTTGTTGACGAGCAGACGTACCGGACGCCCAAACGCCGCCGCCGCATCGTCGATCAACCCGTCGACCTGTGCCGCGATGCTCAGGTCGGCACGGAGCAATCGGTACGCCGCGCCGGCACGATCGAGCCGCGCAATCAGTTCGGGATCGGGATCGAGGCGGTGGCCACCGTGCAGCGCGAGGTCATAGCCCCCCTCCCCCAGTCGCGCGGCGATCGCTGCGCCGACGCGGCGGCACCCGCCGGTCACCAGCGCGATCGGGCGCCGCCCGGTCACCGGCGATGCCGCACGAGGGTGATGCCGATCGATTCGCCGGCTTCGGCGATGGCGAGCTTGATGATCTTTACCTCGACCCGGCGCACGCGATCATCCTGGACGAACAGGGTTTCGGCGATGTGATCCGCCACCCCTTCGATCAATGTGAAGTGGACGCCCGGCGGCAAGGCGGTCGATGCCGCGTGCTTGAGGTCGAGATAGTTCTTGGACGCCGACAAGGGTGTGTCGGGCGCGTAATGTTCGGCGCAGTCGAGGTCGACGGTGATCGAGATGCGCAGCGGCTGGGGAAGGTGCGTTTCCTCCGAATAGATGCCGGTCAGCACATTGACGTCGAAATCGAGGACATGAAGCTGGAGGCGATCGGACAAGGAGGCGGTTCCCGAAACAATTTCGTCCCGCCCCTTAATCCTCGCCTCCCGCCACGCAAAGCCGGAAATCAGGCGGCCGCAGACGGTCGGGCGCTGATGACTGCGTGCCAGCGGCGCAGGTGGGTGGCATCCTCCGGCGTGTCGAGCTTGCACCGCGCGGCGAAGTCGACGGTGA
This sequence comes from Sphingomonas sp. CCH15-F11, assembly GCF_001557005.1. Lineage (NCBI taxonomy): Bacteria > Pseudomonadati > Pseudomonadota > Alphaproteobacteria > Sphingomonadales > Sphingomonadaceae > Sphingomonas > Sphingomonas sp. CCH15-F11. The sequence goes on from NZ_LSKG01000033.1 coordinate 42,828, forward strand.
TCAGTGCGGTGATGTCGGCAAAGCTGAAGCGGTCGCCCGCCACCCATTCGCTGGCCTCCAGCCGCTGGTCGAGCGTGGCGACGAAGGCCCGCCACATCAACGTGCCGCGCGCGGCGAGTTCGGGGATTTGCGGCGCGGCCGGGGCGGCGCCGACCAGCGCGCGATCCTTGAACGCGGGCGCGGTGTTGCGCAGGACATGGACGACCGCGGCATAGCCGTCCTGCTCGATCCGGCGCGTCCAGCTCTCGATCCGGGCGATCTCCACCGCCGTCGTGCCGAACAGCGGGGGATCGGGATGCAGGGCCTCGAAATAGCGGCAGATTGCGGAGGATTCGCAAATGACCTCGCCATCGTCGAGTTCGAGCGCGGGGACCGCGCCGCGCGGATTGACCGCCAGATAATCGGCGCCGAGATGTTCCGCCGCGCGCAGGTCGATGTTGACGCGCGGCACCTCGATCCCCTTTTCGGCCAGGTAAATGCGGACCCGGCGCGGGCTGGGTGCCCAGGGCGAATCATAAAGCTTCATGGCGATGGCGTTCCTCCCCGCATGCGCGATGCTTTGCCGCGCACCGATTCGACGCTAAGGCGCGCCGCCCGCTGCGTCCACCGGGCAGACGGAACCGCTGATGATTCGCTTTGTCCCGCTGACCTCGGTCGCCCCCGACGACGTCGATGCGCTGCTCGACGCGGCGTTCGGCACGGACCGGATACAACGCACCGCCTATCGCGTGCGCGCCGGGACCGCCGCGATTGCCGCGTTGAGCGAGGCGGTCGTCGACGCAGAGGGCAGCTTGATCGCCAGCATCCAGTGCTGGCCGGTGCAGATCAGGTGCGATTCGGGGGAGACCGTCCCGATGGTGATGGTCGGCCCGGTCGCGGTCGCGCCCGACCTCCAGCGCGGCGGCATCGGGCGCAGGTTGATGGAGCGGCTGCTCGATCGCGTCGAGCACAGGCGACGCCCGGAGTTCCAGCGGCTGATGCTGGTCGGCGACCCCGAATATTATGGCCGGTTCTTCGGCTTCACCGCCGATCGGACCGGCGCGTGGCGGCTGCCCGGCCCGGTCGAGCGGCACCGGCTGCTGGCGCGCGGCGCGGATGTACCCGACTGCGCCGGCATCGTCGAAGCGCGGCTGACGGCGCTGGTCGATCCGCCGGGCGTGTGAGGGCTTTGCGCGCCGCGCCGTTCGTGCGTATCCACGCAGCCATGCCGATGCCGCCGCCGCCCGACCTGTCGAGCCTTTCGCTTCCCGATATCGCGCGCCTGGTCGAAGCGCGCCGCCTGCCCCCCGTCGCGCAATGGGACCCGCCCCATTGCGGCGACAGCGAGATGCGGATCGCGCGCGACGGCACCTGGTATCATCAGGGGTCGCCGATCGGGCGGCCGGCGATGGTCCGCCTGTTCTCCACCCTGTTGCGGCGCGAAGCGGACGGCAGCTTTGTCCTCGTCACGCCGGTCGAAAAGCTCGACATCGCGGTCGAGGACGCGCCGTTCGTCGCCGTCGCGGTGAAGGCGGCGGGCACGGGCAGCGCCGCGCGGCTCGCCTTTCAGCTCAATACCGGCGATCTGGTCACCGCCGGGGCCGCCCATCCGATCCGCATCGCGGAGTCGGCCGAAGGACCACGCCCCTATCTGAGGGTGCGCGACGCACTCGACGCGCTGATCGCCCGACCGGTATTCTACGAACTGGCCGAAACGGCGATCACCAACGGATCGGAACCGCCCGGGCTGTGGAGCGACGGCGCCTTCTTTCCGTTTGCCACGGCATGACGTTGGCCGAGCGCCTGCGCCGCGCGCTGGATGAAATGTCGGACGCCGCCGCGCCGATCCCCGGCGACACCTTCGACCCTGCCGATCCAGCGCCCGATGACGGCCTGCCCGCGGCGGTGCTCGTCGCGATCACCGACCGCGTCGCGCCCGGCCTGATCCTGACCGAACGGACGCAAGGCCTGCGCACCCATGCCGGACAGGTCGCCTTTCCGGGCGGCCGGATCGATGCGTCGGATGCGGATGCGGTCGCCGCGGCGCTGCGCGAGGCGCAGGAGGAGATTGCGCTCGACCCGGCACATGTGACGGTCGTGGGCGTCGGCGATCGCTATCGCACCGTCACCGGCTTTGACGTGACCCCGGTGATCGGGGTCATCCCGCCCGATATCGCGTTGCAGGCGGCGCCGCAGGAGGTCCACGACATTTTCGAGGCGCCGCTCGCCTTCGTGCTCGATCCCGGCAATCAGGTGCGGCGCACGCGCGAATGGCAGGGACGGATGCGTCATTATTACGAGATCGAATGGAACGGTCGCCGCATCTGGGGCGCGACCGCCGCGATGCTGATCAATCTCGGCCGGCGGCTGGACTGGCCGCATTGAGCACGTCTGACGTCACGCTGCCGCCGATGCGCTGGCGCGCGCGCGAGGGGCTGGGCGCGCTCGTCCAGCTGCTCGGCGCGGCGCAAGACGAAGTGCGCTTCGTCGGCGGCGCGGTCCGCGATGCGCTGGTCGGGATCGAGGCGAGCGACATCGATCTGGCGACGCTGCATCCCCCGCAAGAGGTAATGGCGCGGCTGCGTGCCGCCGGCGTTCGCGTCGTTCCTACCGGGCTGGCGCACGGCACCGTCACCGCAGTGCTGGCGGGCGGCCCGGTCGAGATCACGACGCTGCGCCGCGACGTCGCGACCGATGGCCGCCACGCCGAAGTCGCGTTCACCAACGACTGGCACGAGGACGCGGCGCGACGCGATTTCACGATCAACGCGCTCTATGCCGACCCGATGAACGGCCGGATCCACGACTATTTCGGCGGCGTCGCGGACCTTGCGCAGGGCCGGGTGCGCTTCATCGGCGACCCGCTGCGCCGGATCGCGGAGGACCATCTGCGCATCCTGCGCTTCTTCCGCTTCATGGCCCGCTTCGGCGACCGGCCCGACGCCGACGGGCTGGCGGCGTGCGCGGCGCGCGCCAACGACCTGATGGCATTGTCGCGCGAGCGTATCGCGGACGAGGTCCTCAAGCTGCTCGTCACCCGCCACGCGCCGCGCATCGTCGCGCTGATGGTCGCGCACGCAATCCTGCGCCCGGTGCTGCCCGAAATCGATGCCGCGGGGGCCGAGCGGCTGACGGCACTCGCCGCGCGCGAACACGCGCACGCGGTCGAACCGGACGCGGTGCGCCGGCTGGCGGCGCTGCTGCCCGCGGACCCCGGCGTTGCGGGTGCGGTCGCCGCGCGGCTCAAGCTTTCAAACGCGCGGCGCAAGCGACTGGAGAACGCCGTTCAGCCGCTTCCACCCGGCACCGGCGCGCGCGCGCTTGCATATCGGACAGGTGTCGAAGGCGCGCGCGACCGGCTGCTGCTGCACGGCGACGCGGGCGAGATTGCGGCGGGCCTGGCTGCGCTCGACGGCTGGACACCGCCCCGCCTCCCGCTCGGCGGCGGCGACCTGATCGCAATGGGACTGCCGCCCGGCCCCGACGTCGCGCGCATCCTGCGCGAGATCGAAACGACGTGGATCGCGGAGGGCTTTCCCGACGACGCGCGCGTGCGCGCGCTGGCCGAGCGCGGCGTCGATCAGTTGTTGCGCAGGCCGATGAGCTGAAAGGCGAGGTCGGACTTGGCTGGCCGCGAATAGAGGAAGCCCTGGCCAAAGGTGCAGCCTAGCGCCGCCAGCGTCTGTTCGAGTTCGACGGTTTCGACGCCCTCCGCCGTCGTGCGCATCCCCAGTGCCTGGGCCAGCGACAGGATCGCGCGCACGATCGCCACCTTGTCGCGATCGGCCAGCATCCCGGTCACGAAGCTGCGGTCGATCTTGAGGATGTCGATCGGCATCTTCTGGAGATAACCGAGGTTGGAATAGCCGGTGCCGAAATCATCCATCGCGATGGTAACGCCGATGTCCTTCAGCGCGCGCAACGTGTTGGCGCTGCGATCCGGGTCGGCGACGATCGCGCTCTCGGTCAGCTCCAGCGTCAGCCGGTTGGGAGCGATGCCGTAATTCGCCACGGTGTCGCGCACCAGCGCCGCGACATTGTCGCGCTGAAGCTGGATCGCGGAAATGTTGACCGACAGGGTGACGCCGCAATTGCCGCCGGCCTGCGCGTCCCAGGACGACAGCGTGCGCGCGGTTTCGGCCAGCGCCCAGCGTCCCAGCGGCAGGATCAGCCCCGATTCCTCGGCGACGGGAATGAATTCGCCTGGCGACAGCTCCAGCCCGGTATCGGTGGTCCAACGCGCCAGCGATTCGAACGCGACGATCCGCCCCGTGCCGAGATCGCAGATCGGCTGGAAGCACAGGTGCATCTGGCCATGTTCGATGGCGCGGCGAAGCTCGGTTTCGATGCTGAACTGGCTGCGCATCAGATCGAAGGCGCGCACCTGATAGATCTCGATCTTGCCGCTCGACTTGGCACGCTTGACCGCGAACTGGGCGTTGCGGATCAGGTCCTCGTTATCGGCGTCGACATCGGCACCCAGCGCGATGCCGATCGACACCTGCATCCGGATTTCAAAGTCGGAAAGCCGGAACGGCGTGGCGAGCGCGGATTCGATCCGGCGTGCGACCTGGCACGCATCCTCGGCGCCCTCCTCGAGCGACATGAGCACCGCGAACTCGTCACCGCCGATGCGCGACAGGATGTCGTTGCCACGCAACGCGCCCTTGATCCGCCGCGCAACCGAGATGAGCAACTCGTCCCCGGCAAGGCTGCCCATACAGGCATTGACGCGGCTGAAGCGATCGAGGTCCACGACCAGCACGGCAAACGCCTCGGTACCGCTTTCGGCGCAGGCCGCCTCGAGCTGATCGGCAAAGCCCGCCCGGTTGGGCAGCCCGGTGAGTGCATCCGTCAGCATCTCGCGGCTCAGGCTGTTTTCGGTGCGCTGTTCGGCGGTATGGTCGACCAGTGTGACGACGCACTGGTTCGCCACCCGGTCGCGCGGCCGGCGCGAGAGCATCACCGCATAATGGCGGCAGTCGATGTCTTCCGAAGTCTGCCACTGAAAGCGTTCCTCGACCCGGTCGGAGGCGAGATAGCCGCGAACCCGTTCGTCGAGCGCATCGAGCAGGAGCGAGCGGTCGCCGATCGTGCCGAGTCCCGCGAGACGGAACAGCCGGTTGATCGCGATCAGCACCAGATCGTCGTCGCACCGGCGCACCACGGCCGCCGGGATCGGCAGCAAATCGAGCGTTGCCTGGGTTTCCTCGGCCTCCTCGTCGCTCAACTGCACGGTGCGCGGCAAGGCAGCAGCCTTACCGCCGGCGATCGTGACCGAAGAAGACCCGAACTTGAACACCGGTTCGGTCTAACCGGACTTGATTAACAACCTCTGTTCAAAAATTGCGCAGCGCGCGAAAAGATCGCGGGGTCATCCCCTTGATCAGAAACGGTTGTCGCGCGGAAAACCGGTCGGCGGCATGCGTCCCGCCGCACCGCGTGCGGCACGCCACGGGTTCATGTCGGGCTCGGTACGGGTACGCCCCTGTTCGCCGCCCATCGTCCAGCTCAACCCGTCGGCGAAGCGGAAGGCACGGACGTCGGCCAGGCCGCCTTCGCGATATCGCTGCAACTGAACCCCCTGCCCGCGCGCCATTTCAGGCAGCTCGCTCATCGGAAAGACGAGCAGCCGGCGATTGTCGCCGGCAACCGCGACATAATCGTCTTCGGGGCGCACCGTTCGCACTACCGCCAGCCGCGCGCCCGGCCGCGGCGTCACGACCTGCTTGCCCTTGCGCGTCTCGGCAATGACGTCGCCGGTGCGCACGATGAAGCCGCGCCCGTCGCTGGCCGCGACCAGCAGCCGCGCCGCCGCCGACGCGGGCAGCAGCGTGGTGACCCCGACATCGTCGGCAAGGTCAATCATCAGCCGCACCGGCTCGCCGAAACCGCGCCCGCCCGGCAGCTTGTCGGCGGCGAGCGTGTAGAAGCGGCCATTGTCGGCGGCGAGCAGCAGCTTGTCGGTCGTCTGGGCATGAAAGGCGAACAGCGGCCCGTCGCCTTCCTTGAACTTGAGCGTGTCGGCAGCCGCCAGATCGCCATGCCCCTTTAGCGCGCGGATCCACCCGCGCTGCGACAGGATCACGGTGATCGGCTCACGCTCGATCATCGCCTCCAGCGGGATGTCGGCGGCGGGCGCGGCTTCGGCAACGGTCGTGCGGCGCCGCCCGATCGCGGTCTCGGGGCCATAGCGGTCGCGGATCTTCGCCAGATCGCGCTTCATCCGCGTCCGCTGGCGTGCCTCGCTGCCGAGCAGCAGGGTCAGCTCGCCCTGTTCCTTTTCCAGCCCGTCCCGCTCGCGCCGCAGCTCCATTTCCTCCAGTCGGCGCAGCGAACGCAGGCGCATGTTCAGGATCGCCTCCGCCTGGCGGTCGGTCAGCGCGAACTCCGCAATCATTACCGGCTTGGGCTCGTCCTCGGTCCGGATGATCTCGATCACGCGATCGAGGTTGAGGAAGGCGATGATGTAGCCGTCGAGCAGCTCCATGCGATCGGCGACCCTGGCCAGCCGGTGCTCGGTCCGCCGCCTGAGCACGATGAACTGGTGATCGACCCAGGCGGACAGCGCCTCGCGCAGGCTCATCACCCGTGGCGTTCGCGTCGCGTCGAGGACGTTGAGGTTGAGCGGCACGCGCGTTTCGAGGTCGGTCAGCCGGAACAGGCCGTCCATCAGCACCGCGGCGTCGACCGTGCGGCTGCGCGGCTCGAGCACGATGCGCACCTCCGCATCCGATTCGTCGCGGACATCGGCCAGGATGGGCAGCTTCTTGTCGTTGATCAGCGCCGCGATCTGCTCGATCAGCTTGCCCTTCTGCACCCCATAGGAAATTTCGGAGACCACCGCCTGCCACGTACCGCGCCCCTGGTCCTCAACTGACCAGCGCGCGCGCACCCGAAAGCTACCGCGCCCGGTGGCATAAGCCTCCGCGATCGCGGCGGGCGGGTCGACGACGATCCCCCCCGTGGGCAGATCGGGCCCCTGAATGAACTGGAGCATCGCCGCATCGTCGGCCGCGGGCTGGTCGATCAGGTGGATGGCGGCATCGATCAGCTCGGCGGCGTTATGCGGCGGGATGCTCGTCGCCATGCCGACGGCAATGCCGCTGGCACCGTTGGCGAGCAGGTTGGGAAACAGGCCCGGAAACAGCTCCGGCTCCTGTTCCTCGCCGTTATAGGTCGGGCGGAAATCGGCCGCGTCCTCGTCCAGCCCGTCCATCAGGTCGATGGCGACCGGCGTCAGCCGCGCCTCGGTATAACGATAGGCGGCGGCGTTATCGCCGTCGATGTTGCCGAAATTGCCCTGGCCGTCGACCAGCGGATAGCGCAGCGCGAAATCCTGGGCGAGGCGGACCATCGCGTCATAGACCGACTGGTCGCCATGCGGGTGATATTTGCCGATGACGTCGCCGACGACGCGCGCGCACTTCTTGTAGCCCGACGCGGGGTCGAGCCGCAGCAGCCGCATCGCCCAAAGCAGCCGGCGATGCACCGGCTTCAAGCCGTCGCGCACATCGGGCAACGACCGCGCCGTGATCGTCGACAGAGCATAGACGAGATAGCGTTCGGAAAGCGCGCTGTCGAAGGGATGATCGACGATCTGGTCGAAGGGATCGGTCAAGTCGGTGGCCATATGGCAGGGTGGATAGCAGCGGCGCGCGCCGCGCGCTAGGAAGCCCGCATGACCCGCCTGATCCTTGCCGCCACGCTGCTGGCCACGGCCGCCTGCACTACTGTCGAGCGGCCCGCCGAAATGGCGGCACCCGCCGCAGCGTTGATGCGCTGGGCCGACCTGACGGCACGGCCGCGGCCGACGGGAAAGATCGAAATCGCCTATGGCAGCGACCCGTATCAACGCGTCGACCTGTGGCTGCCGGCCGGGGCCGGGCCGCACCCGACGGTGCTGATGGTGCATGGCGGCTGCTGGACCACCGACATCGCCGATCGCACGCTGATGGACTGGGCCGCCGCCGACCTGCGCGGCGCGGGCTATGCGGTGTGGAACATCGACTATCGCGGACAGGACCGCGCGGGGGGCGGCTATCCCGGCACCTTTGCCGATGTGGCCGCGGCAGCGGATGCGCTGCGGGACCATGCCGCGCAATATAGCCTCGACACCCGGCGCGTCGTCGCGATCGGCCATTCGGCGGGTGGCCACCTGGCGCTGTGGCTGGCGGCGCGGTCGAGGCTGCCGGCGGGCAGCCCGCTGTGGAGCGCCGCCCCCTTGCCGATCGCGCATGTCATCAGCCTGGGTGGCCTGCCCGACCTCGAGCGCACCGCCGCGACCCCCGCCAATGGCTGCGGCACCGAAGTGGTCGGCAAGCTGGTCGCGGGTGCCAATCCGGCCGATCGCTTCGCCGACACATCGGTCGCGCGGCTGCTGCCGATCGGGGTGCCGCAGGACCATGTCGCGGGCCTGCAGGACCGGATCATCCCGATCGAGCTGAAGACCGACTTCGTCGCCAGGGCGCAGGCAGCGGGCGACCGCGCGACGCTGCATCGCATCGACCGGACCGGGCATGTCGAGCTGATCGCCCCCGGCACCGACTCGTGGACGCGGACCCGGGCGTTGGTCGCAAAGGCGTTTGGCCGATGACGACGCCGGCCGAAGCCCGCGCGCTGGATGCCGACGATACGCTGCGCGCCCTGCGCGATCGTTTCATGCTGCCCGAGGGCATCATCTATCTCGACGGCAACTCGCTCGGGCCGCTGCCGCGCGCAACGATGGCCGCCGGCCGCGATATGATCGAGCGGCAATGGGGCGAGCGGCTGATCCGCAGCTGGGACGAAGGCTGGATGGACAGCCCGGCGCGGATCGGCGCGAAGATCGCACCGCTGATCGGCGCGGCCCCCGACGAAGTGATCGTCGCCGATTCGGTCTCGGTCAATTTGTTCAAGCTGCTCGTCGCGGCGCTGCGCCCTCACCCCACCCGCCGGACGATCGTCACCGAAGCCGGCAACTTCCCGACCGACCTGCACATCGCCGAGGGGGCGGCGGCGTGCGTCCCCGGCGGGCGCGTGCATGCAGTGGCGCGCGAGGCGTTGGACGATGCGATCGACGATACGACCGCGATCGTGCTGCTCACCCATGTCCATTACAAGACCGCCGAACGCTTCGACATGGCGGCATGGACCGCGCGGGTGCAGGCGGCGGGCGCGCTGATGTGCTGGGACCTGTCGCATTCGACCGGCGCGGTTCAGGTCGATCTGGGTGCCGCCGACCTGGCCGTCGGGTGCGGCTACAAGTTCCTGAATGGCGGACCCGGCGCACCCGCGTTCCTGTTCGTCGCAGGGCGGCATCAGGCGAAGCTGACCAGTCCGCTGAGCGGCTGGATGGGCCATGCCGCGCCCTTCGGGTTCGAGGACGCCTATCGCCCCGGCGCGGGCATGGAACGCTGGCGGGTCGGCACCCCCGCGATGCTGGCGATGCAGGCGCTGGAAAGCGGCGTCGACCTGTTCGCGAACATCGACATGACCGACGTCGCGGCAAAGAGCGCGCGATTGTTCGACATGCTGGCAGCGGCGGGTGACCGCGCCGGCCTGGAATGCGTGACGCCGCGCGATCCGGCCCGGCGCGGCAGCCACATCGCCTTTCGCCATCCGCACGCGCGTGCACTGATCGACCGGCTGATCGCGCGGGGCGTCATCGGCGACTTCAGGACCCCCGACATCGCGCGCTTTGGCTTGACCCCGCTGTTCCTCAGCCATGCCGAGGTCCAGCGCGCGGGCGAACTGATCGTCGAAACCGTCGCCGAACTGGCGGAAACGGCGCATGCGCGCTGATTGCGCGACGCCCGCGGCTTGGGTATAGGGAACGCTACGGAGCCCCGGCCAGCGCGTCTCGACCCGCGCTGCCGGGGCCGATCATTTCAGGGATAGATGCCGACATGGCTCGCCGCCGCCAAATCTACGAAGGCAAAGCCAAGATCCTTTATGAGGGCCCCGAACCGGGGACGCTCATCCAGTATTTCAAGGACGACGCGACCGCGTTCAATGCCCAGAAAAAGGGCACGATCAGCGGCAAGGGCGTGCTCAACAACCGCATTTCCGAGCATGTCTTCACCCTGCTCGCCAATATCGGCGTGCCGACCCATTTCATCCGCCGCCTCAACATGCGCGAGCAGCTGATCCGCCAGGTCGAGATCATCCCGGTCGAGGTCGTGGTGCGCAACGTCGTCGCCGGCTCGCTGGCGACCAAGCTGGGGATCGAGGAAGGCACGCCGCTGCCCCGCACGATCATCGAATATTATTACAAGGACGACGCGCTCGGCGACCCGATGGTCACCGACGAACATATCCTGTGCTTCGGCTGGGCGGCGCAGGAGGAACTGCACGACATGGCCGACATGGCGATCCGGGTGAACGATTTCCTGTCGGGGATGTTCGCGGCGATCGGCATCCGGCTGGTCGACTTCAAACTCGAATTCGGCCGCATCTGGGACAATGACTATGGCCGGGTGATCCTGGCGGACGAGATCAGCCCGGACGGCTGCCGGCTGTGGGACATGGCGTCGGGCGAAAAGCTCGACAAGGACCGCTTCCGCCGCGATCTGGGCGGCGAGGTCGAGGCGTATCAGGAAGTCGCGCGCCGGCTGGGCCTGTTGCCCGAAGGCGTCGAGTCGGACGTGCTCGACCTCGAATCGCACCGCAAGCGCCGGGGCAAGTAGGCCCGCGGCTTCACCCTTGCCGCATCGCAGTTGCGGCGGCATAGGGTCCGGCATTCCCAACCGCCCCTTGCTGGAGCATCGGCTCGCCATGAAGCTGCGCATCATCGTCACGTTGAAGAACGGGGTGCTCGACCCCCAAGGCAAGGCGATCCAGCACGCGCTGGGCGCGCTCGGCTTTGCCGGGGTCGAGGATGTGCGCGCGGGCAGGCTGTTCGAACTGGACGTGTCGGACGATACCAGCGACGACGCGATCGACGCGATGTGCCGCCAGCTGCTCGCGAATACCGTGATCGAGAATTACCGGGTGGAGCGGGCGTGAACACCGCCGTCATCGTCTTCCCCGGATCCAACTGCGACCGCGACATCGCGGTCGCGCTGGAGCAGGTCACGGGTCGCGCGCCCCAGATGGTGTGGCACCGCGACAGCGAACTGCCCGACAATCTCGGCCTGATCGCCCTGCCCGGCGGCTTTTCCTATGGCGACTATCTGCGCTGCGGCGCCATCGCCGCCCGATCGCCGATCATGCGCGCCGTGATCGACGCCGCCGAGCGCGGCGTGCCGGTGATCGGCATCTGCAACGGCTTTCAGATCCTGACCGAAACCGGGCTGCTGCCCGGCGCGTTGATGCGCAATGCCGGCCTCAATTTCGTTTGCCGCGACGTCGCATTGACGGTCGAGAACAGCCAGTCGATCTTCACCAGCGGCTATCAGGCGGGGGAACGCATTACCGTTCCGGTCGCGCACCATGACGGCAATTACTTTGCCGACAGCGCGACGCTGGCGCGGATCGAGGGCGATGGCCGGGTGGCGTTCCGCTATGCGGACAACGTCAACGGGTCGGTCAACCGGATCGCGGGGCTGCTCAATGATCGCGGCAATGTGCTGGGCATGATGCCGCACCCCGAACGGCGGATCGAAGCCGCGCATGGCGGCACCGACGGCCGCCGGTTGTTCGAGGGGCTGCTCGCCGCCGTCGCGTGAGTTGACGCTTCGGGTAGCAGGCACAAGAGACCACATACCCCTCATTCTTCCCGTCACCCTGGCCTCGCGCCGGAGTCCCGCTTCTTATTGCGCCGGCGCAGGCAGCGGGGCCCCGGATCAAGTCCGTGGCGACGATCCTTGCCAGCCAGACCGCTGGCGCGTTCCTCAAACCTTCGCGCTGAACGGGGTGAAATCGGTGTCGGTATCGAACAGGTCGATTCCTTCCGCGCGCTTCAGGCCGTTGACCACCGCATAGGTGACGGGGGTGAGCAGCGCCTCCCAGGCGACCTTGAGCGCCCAGTTGGTCACCATGACCGTCAGCACCTGCTCGGTCGTCCAGATGCCCAGAAAGGCGATGGGATAGAAGATCAGGCTGTCGATCGCCTGGCCGACCACGGTCGAGCCGATGGTGCGCGTCCACAGATGCTTGCCGTCGGTCAGCACCTTCAGGCGGGCGAGCACGAAGCTGTTGGCGAACTCGCCCGCCCAGAAGGCGACGATCGACGCGATGACGATCCGCCAGACCTGGCCGAACACCTGTTCATAGGCGGCCTGTCCGCCCCAGCCGGCGGCGGGGGGCAGGCTGACCACGACCCAGCTCATCACCGCGAGGAAGATCAGCGCCGCAAAGCCCGCCCAGATGCAGCGGCGCGCGCGGGCATAGCCATAGACTTCGGTCAGCACGTCGCCGAGCACATAGCTGATCGGAAAGAACAGGATGCCCGCGCCGAACACGAAGCCGCCGACTTCGGCCAGTTTCGACGCGCCGATGACGTTCGACAGCACGAGGACGGTGACGAATGCCGCCATGACGAAATCGAAATAGCGGAAATGCGTGCCCGCCAGCCTGGATGCGGTCACCGCCTGCGGCTCCGCCGGAATCGCCCCCTGGTTCATGCCCCGACCTATGATGGCCATTTTGCCCGAGCGCAATCCGCGCTAAAGGGACCGCCGGCCGGGGTCGTTCGACCCGATTGCGGGGCCCCGTAGCTCAACTGGATAGAGCACCTGCCTTCTAAGCAGGATGTTGCGTGTTCGAGTCACGCCGGGGTCGCCACCCTGCCGGTGGGAAGGCGGCGCGATACGGGAAACGAGATGGTGCGGGCGGTCGGGCTCGAACCGACACTCCTTGCGGAACCGGATTTTGAGTCCGGCGCGTCTACCAGTTTCACCACGCCCGCACAGGCCCTGGCTGGGATCGCGGTTCGCTAGCCGATGCCGCGCCGGGCCGCAAGCATCGGCTCTCGATCGCGCGACGCGACCAACTCGCACCATCGCCCTGGGGCTTGATCCGTCCGGACCGACATGGTCGCTGGACGGGCAATCGCGCGCGCTTCAACCATTCATTAGCTATGCCTGCGATATGCCTCCGCCCCGACCGCGGGGGAGCATATGGCGACGCAATATTACCGGCCGGACGCTGCGCCGCAGGCGGTCGTGCCGCCGCCGCAAGTCGATCGAGATCAGCGTTACCTGTTCAATCCGGTGGTCGATTTCCTCTGTCTTGGCGGCAGTTCGCTGATCATCCTGCCGCTGATCCTGATGGTGCCGGTTACCGGTTATCAGGAGCAAGTCGCGGGAACGATGCTGATCATCGCGCACCTGATAAATCATCCGCACTTCGCGCATTCCTATCAAATCTTCTATCGCGGGTTTCGGATAAAGGCGTTCACTGCCGACCTCGGCCGCGCCATGCAGGTCCGGTACGTCTTCTCCGGGATCGTCGTCCCCGCGATGCTGGCGGCCTTTTTCGCCTTCTGCCTGCTGACCGCCGACGCGCGCCTGCTCGGCTACGCGGCCAATGTGATGGCGCTGTTTGTCGGCTGGCATTACGTCAAGCAGGGCTATGGGATGCTGATGGTCGATGCCGCGTTGAAACGCCAATATTTCAACGCGTCCGAGAAGAAGGTCCTGCTGGTCAATTGCTATGCGGTCTGGGTTGCGGCGTGGCTTGGCTTCAACGATGCGATCCACGAGCGGAAATTGTGGGGCCTTCAGTATTTTACCTTCGATTTTCCCGATCCGATCGTGATCGTCTCGACCGTCGTGGCGGCGACCACGGGGATCGCCGCGGTCGGGATGCTCGCGACGCGGTGGCGGTCCACCGGGCGACTGCCGGTGAACGGGGTTATCGCCTATGCGGTCAGCCTGTACATCTGGCTGTGGTTCGTGACCGTCCATCCCCTGTGGCTGCTGGTCGCCCCTGCCCTTCATTCGCTGCAATATCTCGTCGTCGTCTGGCGGTTTCAGACCAATTACCAGAAGGCGCAGCTTGCCGCGTCCGAATCCGAGGCGTCGTCACTCGCCCGCCGTCTGGTGGGCAACAAGCTGCTGGGCCACCTGATCCTGTTCACCCTCAGCGGCGTGATCCTGGGCTTTGTCGGCTTCTGGGGGCTGCCGATCATGCTCAACGCCACCATACCCTATGATGATGCGGTGTTCGGCAGCACGCTGTTCCTGTTCGTCGGGTGGATATTCATCAACGTGCACCATTATTTCCTCGACACCGTCATGTGGCGGCGGGAAAATCCGGATACGCGGCGATATCTGTTCGGGTGACCTGCACCACGTGACCCACGCAAGGCGCTAATTGACCGGCGCGCGGCGGCGATAGCTCAGCGCTTCGGCAACGTGCACGCGACCGACCTGATCGCTCTGCGCCAGATCGGCGATGGTGCGCGCCACGCGAAGCACGCGGGTATAGCCGCGCGCAGTCAGCCGCATCGCCTCCGCCGCGCGCGCCAGCAGTTCCTGGCCCGCCACATCGGGGGTCGCATGGGCACCCAGCACCTCGCCATCGGCCTCGGCATTGGTGCGCGCGGCAGCGTCGGCATAGCGGTCGCGTTGCAAGGCCCGGGCCGCCGCGACCCGTGCCGCTACCGCTGCCGACCCCTCGGCGGGCGCGGGCGCGACGAGATCGGCTGCCGAGACCGGCTGCACCTCGACATGCAGGTCGATACGGTCGAGCAGCGGGCCCGACACCTTGGTCTGGTAGTCGGCGGCGCACCGCGGTGCCCGCGCGCAGGCCAACGCCGGATCGCCCAGATGCCCGCAGCGGCACGGGTTCATCGCCGCGATCAGCTGGACACGCGCGGGAAAGGTGACGTGGGCGTTCGCCCGCGCGACGGTGACGGTGCCGGTCTCCAGCGGCTGGCGCAGCGAATCGAGCACGGCGCGCTGAAACTCGGGCAGCTCGTCGAGGAACAGGACGCCCAGATGCGCCAGGCTGACCTCACCTGGCCGCGCTTTCAGCCCGCCGCCGACCAAAGCCGCCATCGACGCCGAATGATGCGGTGCGCGATAGGGCCGCGCACGGGTCAGCCGCCCGCCGGAAATGGTGCCGGCGACGCTCGCCACCATCGAAACCTCCAGCGCCTCTGCCGGGTCGAGCGGCGGCAGGATGCCGGGCAGGCACGCCGCCATCAGCGATTTGCCCGCCCCCGGCGGCCCGACCATCAACAGGTTGTGCCCGCCGGCGGCTGCGATCTCGAGCGCGCGGCGGGCGGTTTCCTGGCCCTTGACCTGCGCGAGATCGGGGCCGGCGGCCACGTCGTCGGCCTCGCCCGGGCGCGGCGGCGACAGGAGCTGCGCGCCCTTCAGGTGGTTGATGAGGCTGATGAGGTCGGGCGCCGCCGCGACCGGGATCGACCCCGCCCAGGCGGCTTCCGAACCCTGCGCCGCCGGACAGATCAGGCCGCGTTCCTGTTCGGAGGCGTGGAGCGCGGCGAGCAGCACGCCCGGCGAGGCGGCGATGCGCCCGTCGAGCCCCAGTTCGCCGACCGCGACATACTCGCTGAGCGTTTCGGCGTCGACGACGCCCATCGCGGCGAGCAGTCCGAGCGCGATCGGCAGGTCGTAATGCGACCCTTCCTTGGGCAGATCGGCGGGCGACAGGTTGACCGTAATCCGCTTTGGCGGCAGCGCCAGGCCGATCGCGGCGATGGCGGCGCGCACGCGCTCGCGGCTTTCGGCCACCGCCTTGTCGGGCAGGCCGACGACGACGAAGGCGGGCACCCCCGGCGCCAGCTGGACCTGCACCTCGACACCGCGGGCCTCCAGCCCCAGATAGGCCACCGTGGCAACGATCGCGACCATTAAACTCCCCCTGCGCGCGGGCGACCATAGCCGCTTTTGCGGGACGGGGAATGGGGCGCGGCCGGCGATCGCGTCCGATGCGGGGGGATCGCGCAATGCCGATGGCGAATTGACATGGGCAGGCGCTTCGAGTAGCGGCGTCCCACCAACGGCCGTCCCATGGGCGGCCCTTTTGCGTTTTGAACTTCAGGGAATGAGCGATGAAGCGGACTTTTCAGCCGAGCAACCTGGTGCGTGCGCGCCGGCACGGCTTTCGCGCCCGCATGGCGACGCCGGGCGGCCGCAACGTGATCCGGGCGCGCCGCGCGCGCGGTCGCAAGAAGCTGTCGGCCTGATCCAACTCACCCGGCGCGGCGACTTTCTGGCGGCGAACGCCGGACGCCGCGCGCCGACCCCCGGCTTCGTCCTGCTGGTCCGGCCGCGCGACGACGGCGACCCGACCATGCGCGTGGGCTATACCGTATCCAAGAAGGTCGGCAACGCCGTCGTCCGCAATCGGATGAAGCGGCGCCTGCGCGAACTCGCCCGCGCGATCCTGCCCGAACATGGCGTGCGCGGTGCCGACCATGTCCTGATCGGGCGAAACAGCGGAATCGAGCGTGATTTTCACCAGCTGGGCGACGAGCTGGTCCGCGCGCTGCGCAAGACCGCCCGGTGATCGCGCGCGTCATGATCCTGCTCGTGCGTGGCTGGCAGCTGGGGCCATCAGTCATCCTACCGCCGTCGTGCCGCTATCAACCCTCCTGTTCGGCCTATGCAATCGAGGCGCTTCGTCGCTATGGGGCGCTGAAGGGCGGATGGCTCGCCGCCCGGCGCATCGCGCGCTGCCATCCCTGGGGCGGGCACGGCCATGATCCGGTGCCGTGAGACGCAATTTTCCGTTTGAGGACGATCGGTGAAAGACGAACAGAAAAACTTCCTGCTCTTCGCGGTGCTGGCCGCGGTGATCCTGTTCGCCTGGGAACCGATCCTCGGCACCTTCTTTCCCAACCTGGTCAGTCGCCCGCCCGCGACCGTCCGGAAGGGCGAGATCAAAGCCGCCCCTGCCCCCGATGCCGACCCGACCGCCGACAGCCCGGCGGCGATCCGCGACCGGGCGATCGTGTTGCGCGAAACCCCGCGCATTGCCATTGAAACACCGCGGCTCCGCGGTTCGATCAACCTGAAGGGTGCGCGGATCGACGATCTCGTGCTGGTCCGCCACAGCGAGACGATCGAACGTGGGTCGCCACCCATCCGCCTGTTGTCGCCATCGGGTGCGCGCGACGCCTATTTCGCCGCGTTCGGCTGGTCGGGCAGCGGCGTCGCGCCGCCGGCCCCCGACGCGCTGTGGCAGGCGAGCGGCGCGCGGCTGACCCCGGCCACCCCGGTCACGCTGTCGACCACCAGCGGCGGCCAGCAGTACCAGATCCGCATCGCGATCGATGACGGCTATCTTTTCACCGTCCAGCAGAGCGTGCGCAACGCCGGTGCCGCGCCGGTCAGCCTTACCCCCTATGCGCTGCTCAGCCGCCAGGGCGTGTCGAAGGATCGCGACACCTGGACCATCCACGCCGGCCCGCTGGCCGTGCACAACGGCGCGGTCGATTACGGCGTGGATTATTCGACCGTGGGAGAGGACGGGCCGCGGCGTTACAATTCGACCGGCGGCTGGATCGGCTTCACCGACATCTACTGGCTGACCGCGCTGGTGCCCGACCAGAAGCAGCCGACCGAAATGCAGTTCCGCAGCCCGCGCGCCGACGCCTATCAGGCCGACTTCCGTGCCCCGGCCCGTGTCATCGCGCCGGGTCAGAGCGTTACCCAGACCACCCGCTTCTTCGCCGGCGCCAAGGAGGTCGAGCTGCTCGACCGCTATGAGGATGAAGGTGGCATCACCCTGTTCGGCAATGCGATCGACTGGGGCTGGTTCGAGATCATCGAAAAGCCGATCTTCACCTATCTCACCTGGCTGTTCCGCATGGTCGGCAATTTCGGCGTCGCGATCATCCTGCTGACCTGCACCGTGCGGCTGCTGATGTTCCCGATCGCGCAGCGCCAGTTTGCGTCGATGGCGTCGATGCGGGCGATCCAGCCCAAGCTGAAGGCGCTGCAGGAACGCTGGAAGGACGACAAGCCGCGCCTTCAGCAGGAAATGATGAAGCTGTACAAGGACGAGAAGGTGAATCCGGTCGCCGGCTGCCTCCCCACCCTGCTCCAGATCCCGGTCTTCTACGCGCTCTACAAGGTGCTGATGCTGACCATCGAGATGCGGCACCAGCCGTTCGTGCTGTGGATCAAGGATCTGTCGGCGCCCGATCCGCTGACACCGGTCAACCTGTTCGGCCTGATCCCGTTCACGCCCCCGGCTTTCCTGGCAATCGGCGTGATCCCGATCCTGCTCGGCGTCAGCATGTATTTCCAGTTCAAGCTCAACCCCGCGCCGATGGACGAAACGCAGAAACAGGTGTTCGCAATCATGCCGTGGGTGCTGATGTTCGTGATGGCACCGTTCGCGGTCGGCCTGCAGGTCTACTGGATCACCTCGAACGTGCTCACCATCGCGCAGCAGCAATGGCTCTATTCGCGCCATCCCGCGCTCAAGCAAAAGCCGGCGACATGAGGATGGTCATCCAGATCCTCCCCGAGCTTGCTCGGGGAGGGGGACCGCTCGCCGCAGGCGAGGGGTGGAGGGGCATGGCGGGG
>NZ_LSKG01000004.1:0-7228 GCF_001557005.1 Sphingomonas sp. CCH15-F11
CTCCCGCCGCTGCCCGTGAGCTGCACGGCTGCCGTCACAGGCTCGCCGACCCGCCATTCGCCACCGCGATTGTCGAGGGTGGCGAGCGCAGGCACGAGCCGCGTCTGCGGATCAAGCGCCGGCGACACGAAGGTCACGCGGGCGGTCGCCTGACGGCCTGCCGCCTTCACCAGCACCGTATTGCCGGGACGCACCCGGCCCGCATCCTCGGGCTTGAGATTAAGCGCGATCGACACCTGGCTCAGGTTGGCGATGCGATAGAGTTCGGCATCCGCCGCGACCGTTTGTCCCAGCGTCACGGGGCGCGCAATGATCTGGCCCGAGATCGGCGCGGCAATGCCGAGCCGGTTGAGCCCGCCGCCGCCGACACCCGCCGCCGAAACCATGCTCTGCGCCTGCGTCAGGGCGATCCGCGCCTCCGTCGCCGCTGTGCGGGCGGCGATCAGATCCTGTTCAGGGGAGACTCTCTGCGCGAACAGCCGCTGTTCGCGCGCGAGGTTCGAATTAGCGAGCTGAAGCCGCGCCCGCGCCGCCTCGACCTCGCCCTTGATCTGCGCCGCCTCGCGGCTTTCGATGACCGCAATGGTCTGGCCGCGTCCGACCGATTGGCCGAGGTTACGGGTGAGCGCGACCACGCGTCCCGCAATTGCGGCCGAGACGACCTGCGTTCCCTGTGGGTCGCCCTCGATGATCGCGGGCAGCTCGATCGTCCCGGCCCCGCCGATGATCGGCCGTCCGACCTGGACGCCCGCTGTGGCGATCTGGTCGGCACCCAATGTGACGACGCCTTCACCGGCATGACCGCCTTCAGCACCGCCCTTTTCCGTGCCCGCTGCCGTCTCATTGGCAGCTGCGCCTTCGGCAGTTGCCTCGTTTCCGCCATCCTTGCCGCCGCAGGCAGCCAAGAGCAGGGCGAGCGACGCCGCGCCCGCGAGATAAAAGCTCTTCATCACTGATTCCCCCCATTGGGCGCACGAGCGGTCAGTCGCTCCACTTGCGCGCGGGCATTCTGGTAATTGGCAAGCGCGTCGATCGCGGCGACCCGCGTTTCGGCGAGCGTGCGTTCAGCATCGAGCAATTCGAGCTGGCCGAACTTGCCCTCGCGATAGCCGATCCGCGCGATGCGGGCGGCCTCCTGTGCAGCCGCCAGCGCCGGCCCCGACGCCGCACGAGCCGTCGTTGCGGCATTGGCCGCCTGCGCCTGCGCGTCCGTGATCGCCTGTTCGATGTCGAGCGCGGTCACGCGGCGCTGCGCATCCGCCTGGGTCCGCTGCGCGGTCGCCTGCGCAATCGCGGCGCGACCATTGTTGAACACCGGGATCGGGATCGACACGCTGAACACCGCCGCCATGTCGTTGGTCGCTTCCAGGCGGCGGATCGACGGCCCGACGTTCAGGTCAGGCACGCGATTGGCGCGCGCGAGCCGCACGCCGGCTTCGGCAATGGAGAAATCCGCGTTGGCTGCCGCCAGCGCGAGTGTGCCGGTCGTGTTGACCGGTGCCAACGGCCCATAGACGTTCACACCGGGAAGGCGATCGAGCAGCGTGTCATCGAGCAGGCCGTCGATCGGCCGTCCGATCCGACGCGCCAGATTGGCGCGGGCCGCCTCGGCCAAGCGAAGCTGCCGCTCCACATTGGCGTCGGCATTGATACGCGCGACATCCGCGCGCTGTTGCTCGAGTGGCGATGCCCGCCCTGCCTGCACGCGAACGCTCGCGGCCCGCAGCGCATCGCTGGCGATCCGGGCCTGATCGCGGGCTGTCATTACCCGGCGATCGGCCGCGACCGCTTCGACATAGAGCTGCGTTACCTGAAGCCGGACATCCGCCGCGATGATCGCGGCCTGGATCTCGGCCCGGGACAATTGCGCATTGGCGACCGCGACGCGGGCGCCGCGCTTGCCGCCTAGCTCGATCGGGATCGCAAAGCCGACCGTGGTTTCCGCGCTGCGGACCCCCCGATACGGCCCGGAGCCGATGACATTCTCGACTTGGCCTTGAACCACCGGATTGGGCCGCAAGCCGGCGACTGTGCGACCTGCACGGGCCGCGTCGATTCCAGCTGTCGCCGCTTCCGCAGCAGGGGCCGAACCGCCCGCTGCACTGACCGCTTGGTCAAGCGTGTAGACCGGCGCATCCTGCGCAACAGGCGCGGACGGTCCGACCTGCGCCTGCGCCATCGTGGCGCAAGACGCTGCGGCCAGCATGGCCGCGAGGATACGATTCATGAAAATAGGACTCCTGACGATGATCGACAGGGGCGCGCCAACGCACGCCCAAATCGGACGTCAGGCTTGGGGGGGCCTCAAATGGACCATGCCGGTGCGGCCGTCGAGCGACGCAGAGGCGGAGATTGTCGGCTTGGGCACTGTGAGGACGGGGGTATATTCCATCGTCGTGCGCGCAGGCGCGCCGACGTCGTGTCCGTGACAATAATTGTGATGATGCGGGACATTCTTGTCCGAGTCCGATGGCACCTGATCGATGTCACCGGCGGTATGGACCGTGAACTCAACGCCCGCGATGCTTCCCCCCGCCAGATCGGCGGCATGGGCCATGCCGGAGAAGCTGGTCAGGACCAGCATCAGGCATGTCAGGAAAGGCAAAAAGGCTCGCACTAGCTTGCCTCTATCACGGAAGGGTTTTCATGTCATTGCACTAATTCGAACCAAGGGTCACTGAGCCGGAACCCGAGCGGGATCGGTCGCGCCCGTTCCAGGCGAACCCGACCGCAATGGCGACCGCCATCAGGAGTTGCGCCAGCACCGATTGCCAAGTGGGAAACACGCCGAGCATCGACAGCCGTGGCACGTCCGCGAGCGGTGCGATGTTGATAAGGCCGGCTTCCTGGAGCGCGGCGACGCCTTTACCCGCCAGCACGACGGTCAGGACCGCCATGAGCCAGGAGCTATAGCGGAAGAACTGCGCGATCGGCAGCTTGCGACTGTAGCGAAGCATGGCCCAAGCGATCAGGCTGAGCAGTCCAATCGCCGACCCGGCCCCCGCGAGAAGCATCCCGTTGTCACCTTGCGCCGAAAGCGCGGCATAGAACAGGATCGTCTCGAAGACCTCGCGATAAACTACGACGAACGCCAGCCCGAACAGGAACCAGCCCGACCCGCCCGAGAGCGCCCGCGACATCTTCTCGCGAATATAGCGCTGCCACTGATCGGCCTGCGCCTTGCCGTGCATCCAAATCCCGACCGAGAGCAGCACGACCGCGGCGAACAGCGAGCCAAACCCTTCCGTCAGCTCCCGGCTCGCACCGCTGATCCCGATCGCATAGGTGGCGACCGCCCAGGTGATCCCGCCCGCGATGATCGCGCTGACCCAGCCGCCATGCACGTACCGCAGCGCCTCGCCGCGCTCGGCTTTACGCAGGAACGCGATCATGGCGACAACGATGAGCAGGGCTTCGAGCCCTTCACGCAGCAGGATCGTGAACGCGCCCAGGAACGTGGACGCTTCGGTGGCGGCATCAGGCGCGAGCGCCGCTTCCGCATCGTCGAAAAGGCCGCCCAGTACTGCGACCTTCTCCGCGAGATCATCGGGCGACGCGCCCCGGTCGATCGAGGCGCGGAACTCCCCCATCGCGCCCTCGATTCGACCCATCAGCGTCGCGTCGCGCGCGGTGAGTGTTGGCTCGATCGGCTCGAACCCATCGAGATAGGCCGACAGCGCCAGCTCTTTCGCCATGCGCGCATCGCCGCGCCGCGCAGCCGCCACGCTTTCGGCGAGTTTGGCGCGGGCGACCGCGAGCGAGCCGGGAGCCTGTTGTATCACCTGTTCGGGATGACGACGCAGGAACGCGAGCACTGGGTCAGCCTTGGCGTCGCCGATCGCCGCGCCGAGCGCGGCCGGGGTGAGCGCGACCAGGGTTTTCAGGTCCGGAATGCGCCGGCGAAGGGTCGGGTCGGATTTCCAAAGCCGCTCGCCTTCGCGCGCCTGCGCATCCGTGAAGGCGAAGCTCCCGGCTCGGAATGCTAACGCCCAGCGCTGATCGTTGGGCAGATCGGCGAAGCTCTGCATCGCGGTCCCGTCGATGCCTTGCGTCACCACCTGATAGAGCGCGAACACGCTGCGCTGGCGCGCGCGCTCGGCATCGGTGAAAGCAATCGGGGGCGTAGCGAGCTTGGCGGCGTCAGGGCCACGGCCGTTGCCCGTCATCCCGTGGCAGGACGCGCAGGATTGTCGGAACAGGGCATCGCTGGAGACGAGGTTCGGAGCCTTATCGGGCGCGAGCGGCACCGGGTAGGCGCGCAACAGATCGGCCGCGAGCCCGTGCGCCAATGTTGCCACCTGTTCAGTCGGTCCCTTTTCCGCGATCACCGCCTGGAGGTTGGCAGCCCGCTGGATGAGGGCTTGACGCTCCGGCTTCGCCGGCAGGCCCTGAAGCCGTGTCGAGACCGACGCGGCGAACTCCGTCATCTCGGCATATTCCGACGTGCTCTTGATCCGACCGTTGGCGACCGCGCCGCCATAATCGACGGCCATATAGTCGAGCAGCCGCCATGCGGTTTGCACGTCGCCGGGTTCGGCGATTGCCGCAGCAGGGATCAGCAGCGCCGCGAGCGCGGAGAGCAGCCGCAACGAGAGCATTGCCCGGATCAACGCGAGCAGACGCACTACCGCTCTCCCAATTCGCGCCGAGCGCCAGTGACGATTTCATAAGCGGAGTGGAGGAACAGGAGGGCGATGAGGCCGGCGACGGCGAGGTCCGGCCAGGCGCTTCCTGTCCACGCCACCAGACCGGCCGCGGCGATCACCGCCACGTTGGCGAGCGCGTCGTTGCGGCTGAACAGCCAGATCGCGCGAACATTGGCGTCCCCTTCCCGGAAACGCGCAAGCACCAAGGCGGACACGACATTGATCGCGAGCGCGACAACGCCGATTGTGCCCATCAGTTCGGCATCGGGCGCGGTTGCGTTCAGGGCGCGCCAAATCGCGAAACCGATTACGCCCACGCCAAGCGCACCGAGAAACAACCCCTGCGTCAGCGCGACCTTTGCCCTCGCCCGTGCGGACCAGGCAAGCGCGAGAAGACCGATAAGGCTGATCGACCCGTCCCCGAGAAAATCGAGGGAATCCGCTTTCAGCGCTTGGCTATCGGCGATGAACCCGCCGAACAGCTCGGCGACTCCGAAGCCGAGGTTGAGCACCACGACGGTCAGCAGCGCACGGCGATAGGCCGGATCGGTTTGCGCGCGCGCGGGCTCCCCGTGGCACCCGCAGCTTTCGGTAGAAGCATTCATGCGGCCTTCCTTACCACCTCCAGTCGCTGTAGAAGCAAGCGAAATGTGCGACACGTTCGCATAAGCAAGGATGGCATGATGAAGCCGGTGATGATTGGGCAGCTCGCCAGCGAGACCTCGACGAAGGTGACGACGATCCGCTTTTATGAGTCGATCGGGTTGCTCCGATCCGCCCCTCGCACGGCGTCGGGTCGCAGAACCTACGATGCCAGTGACATTGAGCGTTTGCACTTCATCCGCAACGGTCGCCGGCTTGGCTTCTCCGTCGACGAGATCCGTTCGTTGATGGGGCTGGCGCAGAACCCGGACCAGGATTGTGGTGCCGCCTCAGCTATCGCTGCTCAGCACCTCAAGGATGTGGAGGAGAGACTGGCGCAACTCGCGGTGTTGCGGGATGAGTTGGCAATGCTCAGCCAGAGCTGCACCAAGGCGCGCATGGCCGATTGTCGGATCATGAAGGCGATCGGCAAAGGCCACCCTCAAGCCGATCAATAATAATCGGCCAGCCTGAGCTCGCGCACATCACCCGAGGCCATCGTCAGCTTTACGAGGGTGCCAGCAGGCCGGGAGCGCACTTGCCAGAGCTCCCCACGCGTATAGTTCGCATCGATCGAATGGCCGTTCACCGCCACGATCCGGTCGCCGACCGCCCAGCCAGCCTTTTCCGCGGGACTGTTCGCCGCCACATGAACAACGGTGAGCGCCGTTGGTGAGGCTGCGAGGCCAAGGCCGCTACGGTCCTTCAGCATCGGCAGGCGACGACGAGGACCGAGTGGCCGGAGCCACACGAATCCGGCGGTCACGTCGAACACCACGTCGAATTGAGCGATCAGCGGTAGGCCGACATTGCCAACCGTGCTGGTGGAGAGCCAAGCTCTCATCCCGAGTGTGGGGACGTTCGAGACGCCAAGCCCTTCGATGTTGATGTTCTGGATCGTGAAAGCATCGTTGATACGCACACCATCGACGCCGCCGATCGCCGCGGTCGAGACGAGCTTCCCGTTCAACAGCCCTTGATCGCGGGCATAGGCCGACGAGAGCATCAGCGCGGCCGAGCTGCCAAGATCGATCATCAAGGGCACGGGAGGCAAACCCGAGACGGAAGCTCGAATGAACAGCTCCTGCTTGGCACCGCGCCCGAGCGCGACAGCGCGCCAGTCGGGACCGGCGAGAAACGTGCCTGACTTGACGACCGCCATACGCCTTTTCGCGAAATCGAGCGCGATGCAGCTACCCGTGAACATATCGGCACCGAGGAGGATATCGATCGGTCGTCCGAAGGCCGCCGACACTGAACTCAGATCACCAACGACGGCAAAGGGTAAGCGACGGGTTTCGCGGGCGAGCTGTACGTCGATGTCGCGGACCAGCAGCACCGGGGCCTTGGCGCTCAGCCCGCTAATCATGCGCCGCTCACCATCGTTCAAGCCGAGCTTCGCCGCGAGCGCCGTGCTCATGATCGACGCGCCGCTGCCACTGTCGAGCACCGCCCGCACCGGCACTCCGCGCACTTGTGCCGAAACAAGGAGGGTATCACCCGTGCCGACTTCCAGCGGCTCCCATTCGAGGTGAGCCGCACCGAAGTTCCACGAGCCCGCAGACCGGGAAGTCTGTCGCGCGAGCGTTGGAGAACCGAGCACCAAGCCGGTTCCACAGGCCACCAGCCGCGCCACTAATGAGCGTCGAGACATACCGATTGCTTCAACACGGGCCGTCAAAAAGCCACCTCCAGCCCCCCGTCCGCAGGAGAGCAAATTGCGGTTACATGCTCCAGCCACTGGAGGAGCAAGTGCTTTTGGTGCGCCCGAAAATCCTCAGAAGCGCTTGGAGAACTTTAGATGAAGGATGGTGCAGACCGCTTAGATGCCTTCCCGATAACGAACGGTTCCGGGGGACGCTGGGCCGATCGGGACCGCGAACGGTGTAAACGCTCGCGCTAAGTGGCGGCATTCTGATCGCGCTATTTGTCGGCGAGCG
>NZ_LSKG01000034.1:0-13189 GCF_001557005.1 Sphingomonas sp. CCH15-F11
AGGTAGAGCGGCATTATCAACTCCGTCGCCCCGGCGCAGGCCGGGGCCGCTGGCAGAATGGAGCGCAACTCGCGGCGAGTCAGCCAAGGATCGTGTCAAACAAATCATCCCAGTTCGGGTTGTGCTCGGAAATCAGGCGCAGCTTCCACAGCCGGGTCCAGTTCTTCAATGCCTTCTCCCGCTCAATCGCTTCGGTGATGGTTGGGTGCGGTTCGACCAATACTAAGCGCGTGCAGCCGTACTTCTTTGCGAAGGCCGAGCCGCGACCTTCGCGGTGGGCCATCATCCGCTCGGCAAGATCGGCGGTTACCCCCGTGTACAGCACGCCGAACAGCTTGTTCGTCAGGATGTAGGTGTAGCCGCCGATCATGGTGCTTCATTCGGCCAGCGGCCCCGGCCTTCGCCGGGGCGACGATACCGGGTCGTCGCCCCGGCGGAGGCCGGGGCCGCTAACCCTTCGAGCGCACGGTCTCCATGAGCCAACACCCCCTCACCCGACCAGCAACCCCTCCTTCGCGATCTTCTCCCGCCAAACCAAAGGGGCGAGCTGGTGGACGTTGTTGCCTTCCGCATCCACCGCGACGGTGACCGGGAAGTCGCGCACCTCGAATTCGTAGATCGCTTCCATGCCGAGGTCGGCGAAGCCCACCACACGGCTGCCCTTGATGGCGCGCGCGACGAGATAAGCCGCGCCGCCGACCGCCATCAGATAGGCGCTCTTGGCCTCGGCAATCGCCTCGGTCGCGGCCGGGCCGCGTTCGGCCTTGCCGACCATCGCGAGCAGGCCCTGTTCAAGCATCATGCGGGTGAACTTGTCCATGCGCGTCGCGGTCGTCGGGCCGGCGGGGCCGACCACTTCCTCGCCCACCGGGTCGACCGGGCCGACATAATAGATCACACGGCCCCTGAACTCGACCGGCAGCGGCTCACCGCGATCCAGCATGTCCTTGATCCGCTTGTGCGCAGCGTCGCGCCCGGTCAGCATCTTGCCGTTGAGCAGCAGCCGGTCGCCCTGCTTCCACCCCTGCACCACCTCCGGCGTCAGCGTGTCGAGATCGACGCGGATCGCCGCCTTGTCGGGCGTCCAGTCGACGTCGGGCCATTCGTCCAGCTTCGGCGCTTCCAGATAGACCGGCCCCGATCCGTCGAGGGTGAAATGCGCGTGGCGGGTCGCGGCGCAATTGGGGATCATCGCCACAGGCTTCGACGCGGCATGCGTCGGCCAGTCGGCGATCTTGACGTCCAGGATGGTGGACAAGCCCCCCAGCCCCTGCGCGCCGATGCCGAGCGCGTTGACCTTGTCGAAAATCTCGATGCGCAGCGCCTCGATGTCGTTCTGCGCCCCGCGCGCCTTCAGCTGCGCCATGTCGATCGCGCCCATCAGCGATTGCTTGGCGAGCAGCATCGCCTTTTCCGCCGTCCCGCCGATGCCGATGCCCAGCATCCCCGGCGGGCACCAGCCCGCGCCCATTTGCGGCAGCATTTCGAGCACCCAGTCGACGATCGAATCGCTGGGGTTCATCATCTTGAACTTGGACTTGTTCTCGCTGCCGCCGCCCTTGGCCGCGACGTCGATGCTGACGGTCGCGCCCGGCACCATTTCGACGTGAAGGACCGACGGCGTGTTGTCGCGGGTGTTGCGGCGGGTGAAGGCGGGATCGGCGAGGATCGAGGCACGCAGCTTGTTCTCGGGGTGGAGATAGGCGCGGCGCACGCCTTCATCGATCACGTCCTGAAGCGAGCGCGTGCTGTCCAACCGACAATCCTGACCCCATTTGACGAAGACGGTGACGATGCCGGTGTCCTGACAGATCGGACGATGCCCCTCCGCGCACATGCGGCTGTTGGTCAGGATCTGGGCGATCGCGTCCTTGGCTGCCGGCGACTGTTCGGCGCGATAGGCGTCGCCCAGCGCGCGGATATAATCCATCGGGTGGTAGTAGCTGATGAATTGCAGCGCGTCGGCGACGCTTTCGATGAGGTCGGATTCGCGGATGGTCACGGTCATGCGGCGGGTCCCGGCATTAGGAACGAAGGGCAGTGCGGTGCCGCAGCCCTAATCGCCCCGCCGCCATCCTCCAACCCCCGCCTTGACCGATCGCCAGCCGATTAACCACGCCTGCAAGCCATTTCGCAATCGCCGCGCCGCTAGCGGGGACAGGTGAGTATCCTGAAGCGTTTTCGCGGTCGGTCGGAGGACGAATTGCGCGCGGGCGGCATGGTCGTCAGCGCGGCCGACCGCGCGAACATCGCACTCCAGCTGGTGACGGGGTTCGAGGCACATGGCCTCGGCTGGTTCTGGCAGACCGACCGCCAGGGCAAGCTGACCTATCTGAGCGATACCGTCCGCCGGACGATCGAGGCGGCGACCGGCGAGCCGGTGATCGGCGCGACGCTCGTCAGCCTGTTCCAGATGGACGGCGACGATCCCGCGACCGAACGGACGCTGGCGTTTCACATGACGTCGCGCACCGTGTTCACCGATTATTCGGTGCGGCCGATCGCCAGCAGCGACCGGCGCTGGTCGATGTCGGGCCGCCCCTGCTTCGACGCGTTCGGCAAGTTCGAGGGCTTTGTCGGCAGCGGCAGCGACCTGACCCAGCGCCTGCACGCGGAGGAGGAGATCAAGCGGCTCGCGCTGTACGATGCGCTGACCGGCCTCGCCAATCGCCAGCGCATGCGCCTGGCGATCGACCAGACGCTGGCGCAGTCGATCCGCTCCTATCGCGCAACATCGCTGCTGCTGCTCGATCTCGATCGCTTCAAGGCGGTGAACGACACGCTGGGCCACCAGACGGGCGACGCGCTGCTGGTGCAGGTCGCGCAGCGGGTGACGCGCGCCGTCGGCGAAATGGGGCTGGTCGGCCGGCTCGGCGGCGACGAGTTCCAGGTCCTGCTGCCCGACGAGGGCAATCGCGAGGCGCTGGCCGACCTGGCTCGCACGATCATCGCGTCGCTGTCGCAACCCTATTTCATCTCGGGTTCGTCAATCAGCATCGGCTGTTCGATCGGGATCGCGGTCGCCCCCAATGACGGCGAGGATTCCGAAACGCTGACCCGCAGCGCCGACCTGGCGCTTTATGCCGCGAAGGCGGACGGGCGCGGGATGCACCATTTCTATCGCGAGGAAATGCTGTCCGACGCGCGGTCGCGGCGACAGATGGAGGACGACCTGCGCGTCGCGTTGGTCGAGAACCAGCTCTATCTGGTCTATCAGGCGATCGTCGCGACCAGCGACCACCGCATCATCGGCTATGAGGCCCTGCTGCGCTGGCGACACCCGACACGCGGCGACATCTCGCCCGTCGACTTCATTCCCGTCGCCGAGGAATCGGGGCTGATCGAAGCGATCGGCGAATGGGTGCTGCGCACGGCCACGCGCGAGGCCGCGACCTGGCCCGGCGAGGTTCGCGTCGCGGTCAACGTGTCGCCGATCCAGTTCGTCGACGCAGCGTTTCCGGCCACCGTCACCAGTGCGCTGGCGGCATCGGGGATCGCGCCCGGCCGGCTCGAGCTCGAGATCACCGAAAGCGTCTTCCTGACCGACAGCGACACGTCCGACACCATGTTCCGCCGGCTGAAGGCGCTGGGGGTCCGGCTGTCGCTCGACGATTTCGGGACGGGCTATTCCTCGCTCGGCTATCTGCGCCATGCGCCCTTCGACAAGATCAAGATTGACAAGTCGTTCGTGCGAGGATCGGCGATGGCGGGAAACCGCAACCCGGCGATCATCAAGGCGATCGTGGCGCTGGCCGAGACGCTGGGGATGGAAACGACTGCGGAAGGCGTCGAGGTGCGCGACGAGATCGACGTGATCCGGGCGCTGGGGTGCGGCCAGATCCAGGGCCATGTCTATGGCCTGCCGCTGCGCCGTGACGAGGTGGCGCGACAGCTGCGGGAAAATGGGGGCGTCGCGGTCGCGGAAGGATTCCGGATCAGCCGGGCACCACGGATGCGGATGCTTCGCTGGGCGCGGATGGAAATCGGCGGTCATGTCGGCGATGTCCGCATCCGCAACCTGTCGACATCGGGTGCGATGGTCGACGGCGTCGAACTCGCCAAGGAAG
This sequence comes from Sphingomonas sp. CCH15-F11, assembly GCF_001557005.1. Classification (NCBI taxonomy): domain Bacteria; kingdom Pseudomonadati; phylum Pseudomonadota; class Alphaproteobacteria; order Sphingomonadales; family Sphingomonadaceae; genus Sphingomonas; species Sphingomonas sp. CCH15-F11. The sequence goes on from NZ_LSKG01000034.1 coordinate 4,068, forward strand.
CGGTTGGCACGCCGGTCAACCTGGAGGTGATGGCCGACGCGACCATGGCCGGCGAAATCCGCTGGGCGGACGAGGGACAGGCCGGCGTCGCCTTCGCCACGCCCTTCGACATGCGTCGCCTCAACGCCCAGACCAATCCGCCGCGCGGGCGCCGCACGGGCTGAGCCTGAGGCGACGCACAGGGGCTTGATCGAGGCCGCCGCGCTTCGTACCGCACGCGTCGTGAGCCCGCCCGAGCCCCTGCCCGCCACCGATATCGAGGCTGAAGCCGAGCTGGCGCGGCTGGCCGAGCGGATCGCCTATCACAACGCGCGCTATCACGGTGACGACGCACCCGAGATCAGCGATGCGGCGTTCGATGCGCTGGTCCGCCGCAATGCCGCGATCGAGGCGGCGTTTCCGCATCTGGTGCGCAGCGATTCGCCGTCGCTGAGCGTCGGTGCGGCCCCCGCCGAGCATCTCGCCAAGGTCGCGCACAGCCGGCCGATGCTCAGCCTCGACAACGGCTTTTCGGACGAGGATGTCGCCGATTTCGTCGGGCGCGTCCGCCGTTTCCTGGCGCTGCCCGACGACGCCCCGGTGCGGCTGACCGCCGAGCCCAAGATCGACGGCCTGTCCTGCGCGCTGCGCTATGAGCGCGGTACGCTGGTGCGCGCGCTGACCCGCGGCGACGGCCAGGTGGGCGAGGACGTGACCGCCAATGTCCGCACGATTGCGGATATTCCCGCGACGCTGGCCGGCGCCCCGGACGTGTTCGAGGTGCGCGGCGAAGTCTATATGGAGAAGGCCGCCTTTGCCGCGCTGAACCGGCAACTGGCTGCGGCGGCAGAGACGACCGGCAAGCCGGCACGCCAGTTCGCCAATCCCCGCAATGCCGCCGCCGGATCGCTGCGCCAGAAGGACGCCGGCGTCACCGCATCGCGGCCGTTGCGCTTCCTGGCGCATGGCTGGGGCGAGGCGAGCCGGGTGCCGGGCGAAACCCAGGGCGAGGTGGTCGCCGCATTGCGCGGCTTTGGCTTCGGGGTCGCCGACGCCTTCGCCGTCACCGACGACATCGACGGCGCGCTTGCGGTCTATCGCGCGATCGAGCGCGCGCGCGCCGACCTGCCCTTCGACATCGACGGTGTGGTGTACAAGGTCGACCGGCTCGACTGGCAGGCGCGGCTTGGCTTCGTCGGACGCGCGCCGCGCTGGGCGCTGGCGCACAAATTCCCGGCCGAGCGCGCCGAAACGACGCTGCGCGCGATCGACATCCAGGTCGGCCGCACCGGCAAGCTGACCCCGGTCGCGCGGCTGGAACCGGTGACGGTCGGCGGCGTCGTCGTGACCAACGCGACGCTGCACAATGCCGACGAGATTGCCCGGCTGGGCGTGCGCCCCGGCGACCGCGTCGTCGTGCAGCGCGCGGGCGACGTCATTCCCCAGATCGTCGAGAACCTGACCCGCGAGGTCGCGCGGGCGGCATGGACCTTCCCCGCCGCCTGCCCCGAATGCGGGTCGGACGCGGTCGCCGAGGCGGGCGAAGTCGACATCCGCTGCACCGGCGGGCTCATCTGTCCCGCCCAGCGCGTCGAACGCCTGCGCCATTTCGTCAGCCGCGCCGCGATGGACATCGAGGGGATGGGCGGGGTCACTATCGAGACCTTCTTCCGCGACGGCCTGGTCCATTCGCCCGCCGACATCTTCCGCCTGCACGCACAGCGCGACGTGCTGCTGGGCCGCGAACGCTGGGCGGAGACGTCGGTCGACAATCTGCTCGCCGCGATCGAGGCAAAGCGCCGGCCCGATCCGGTGCGCTTTCTGTTCGGGCTGGGCATCCGCCATGTCGGCCAGGTCACTGCGCGCGACCTGCTGAAAGCCTTCGGGACGGTCGAGGCGGTCGCTGCCGTCGCCCGCGACCCCGATCGCCGCGGCGAGATCGAGGCGATCGACGGCATCGGCCCCAGCGTCGCGCAGGCGCTGAGCGACTTCTTCGCCGAGCCGCACAATGTCGCGGTGTGGGACGACCTGCTGACCCAGGTCAAGCCGAACGCGTTCGTCCACGCGGTCGCGCAGTCGGAGGTAACCGGCAAGACCGTCGTCTTCACCGGCACCCTCGAAACGCTGAGTCGCGACGAGGCCAAGGCCCAGGCCGAAGCGCTGGGCGCGCGGGTCAGCGGATCGGTGTCGGCAAAGACCGACCTGGTCGTCGCCGGTCCCGGCGCGGGATCGAAGCTCAAAAAAGCCGCCGAATTCGGGGTTCAGGTGATCGACGAAGCCGCCTGGGCCGCGATTGTCGCGGCGGCACGCGCCTGACGCCCGGCACGATACCGTCCGCGGGCGGTGATGCTATTTTGCAACGCAGCATGACCGACATTGCGGACTCGTCAAAGCTGTAACTCATCTGACACATTCCGCGCGCAGGGGCCGCGTTAACGGAATCAAAACCGGCCGGTTGAGCCGGTTCTTTCAAAAACCAAGGGGTTTTCGATGCGACATCATCTGCTTTTCGGCGCAGCTGCGGCTGCCCTGGTCGTTCCCGTAGCGGCCTATGCCCAGGACACCACGTCATCGATCCGCGGCCAGGTCGTGATCGAAGGCGCGCCCGCGGCCAATGCGGAGGTGACGATCACGCACCTGCCCTCGAACACGACCAGCACCGCGACGACCGACGAAGGCGGCAACTTCAATGCCTCCGGCCTTCGCGTCGGCGGCCCCTTCACCATCACTGCGCGGACGGCCGAGGGCCAGACGGGCGAAGTGTCCGACGTCTTCCTGACCGCGGGCCAGGTGTCGCGCGTGAACGTCGAGCTCGCGACCGCGGACATCGTCATCACCGGCTCGCGGATCGCGCGCGTGCAGAGCAACGGCCCGCTCACGACGCTGAACCGTGAGGACATTGACGGCATCGCGACGGTCAACCGCGACATTCGCGACATCGTTCGTCGCGATCCGTTCGCGACCATCGACCTGTCCAACTCGCGGACCATCGAAATCGCCGGCCAGAACGGCCGCCTCAACCGCTTCTCGGTCGACGGCGTACAGTTTTCCGACGACTTCGGCCTGAACAATGGCGGTCTGCCCACCAGCCGCGGCCCGGTGCCGTTCGACGCGATCGAACAGCTGTCGGTCAAGGTCGCGCCGTACGACATTTCCGAAGGCGACTTCCAGGGCGGCGCGATCAACGTCATCCTGCGTTCGGGCACCAACGAATTTTCGGGCTCGGGTTTCTTCACCTACACCGACCAGAGCCTGACCGGCTCGCGCAGCCGCGGCCGCGACATCGCGTTGGAGTTTGATTCGAAGCAATATGGCGGCCTGATCAGCGGTCCGATCATCAAGGACAAGCTGTTCTTCATGTTCGCCTATGAGCGGCTGGATGAGAAGGATCCGTTCGACGACGGCGTCGGCCCGGGGTTCGCGAACCAGGTTCCGGGCATCACGCTCGCCAATGTCGATCAGGTCTCGTCGATCGCGCAGTCGGTCTACAATTACGACACCCAGGGCCTGATCCAGAACGCGGTCGAGAGCGACGAGAAGTTCGCCGGCAAGCTCGACTGGAACATCAGCAATGATCACCGCGCGTCGCTGACATATATCCGCAACGTCGGCACGCAGCAGCTCCAGCAGAACGTCGTCCTGACCGCCCCCCAGGCGCTGGGCCTGCAGTCGAACGGCTATGAGCTGCGCGAAGAGGTCAATTCGGGTGTCTTCCAGCTCAATTCGACCTGGTCGGACAATTTCTCGACCGAGTTCCGCGCCAGCTATCGCGACTATAACCGTAACCAGGATCCGTTCGGCGGCCGCGACATCGGCCAGTTCGAAGTCTGCCTCGATCCGACGTCGGTCGGCTCGGCGACAGTTTGCAACGGCTCGCGTCTGTTCTTCGGTCCGGACATCAGCCGCCACGCCAACTCGCTGCGCCAGGAAAACCTGTCGCTCGATTTCACCGCCCGCGCGACGCTGGGCGATCACACCATCCGCGCGCTGTTCGGCTATACCGACATCTCGACCTTCAACCTGTTCCTGCAGCGGTCGCTGGGCGACATCTATTTCGACTCGATCGCGTCGTTCCAGGCGCGCCGTGCCGATCGCCTTCGCCTTGCCGGTGCGGTGCCGAGCCTCGATTCGGACGACGCCGCCGCGCGCTTCTCGACCCAGTCGTACACGATCGGGTTCCAGGACGACTGGCAGATCACGCCCGATTTCCAGCTGACCTATGGTGCGCGCTACGACCTGTTCAACAATCCCGAACGCCCGCAGCTGAACACCAACTTCACCGGCCGCCTCGGCTTTCCCAACAGCTTCACGTTCACCGGTCGCGGCGTGCTCCAGCCGCGCATCGGCTTCAACTGGCAGGCGACCGATCGCCTGATCATTCGCGGCGGCGCGGGCATCTTCGGCGGCGGCACGCCCGACGTGTTCCTGTCGAACAGCTTTTCCAACACGGGCCAGCTGACCAACCTGGTCGACATCACGCGCGCCAATTGCGCGGCTTCCGGCACCTGCGGCGCGCTGGATGGCGTGACCGGCACCAGCTACCCGGCGTCGCTGACCAACTTCCTGGTCAACAACACGGCGTCGCTCGCGCTGGCACCGGTCAATGCGATCGATCCGGACCTGGAACTGGCATCGCAGCTGCGCGCGACCCTGTCGGCCAGCTATGAAGCCGATCTCGGCCCGCTCGGTGACGGCTGGCTGTTCGGCGCCGACTTCCTCTACGGCAATATCGTCAATGCCTATCAGTGGACGGACCGGCGCTCGGTGCCGATCGGCACGCTTCCGGACGGCCGCACCCGCTATGGCCCCTTGAACGGCATCGCGACGACCAACCAGGACCTGGTGATGACCAATTCGACCGGCGGACGCTCGTTTATCGGCGTCGCGCGGGTCAGCAAGGCCTGGGATTTCGGCCTGACCGTCGATGCGAGCTACACCCGCTCCGACGTCACCGACGTCAATGCGATCACCTCGGCGACGGCGGGTTCGCTCTACAGCAACAACGCGTTCGTGGACCCGAACATCCCGGCGGAAGGCACCTCGATCTATCAGATCAAGGACCAGTACAAATTCTCGATCGATTACAACCATGCCTTCTTCGGCGACTACAAGACGCGCGTCAGCCTGTTCGGCGAATATCGCTCGGGTCGGCCGTATAGCCTGACCATGATCGATCGCGGCACCGGGCGTTTGCCGGTGTTCGGAACCGTCGGCAACGGTTCGCGCGTCCTGCTTTACGTGCCCCAGCTCAACGATCCCCGCGTCGTATTCGACTCGGCGGCGACCGAGACCGCGTTCAACAATCTGGTCGACCAGTTCGGGCTGAAGCGCGGCGCGGTGGTGCGCAAGAACAGCGAGCAGTCGCCCGACTTCTTCAAGGTCGACCTGCACGTCGGTCAGGAAATTCCGACCTTCATCGGAAAGAGCCGGATCGAGGTCTATGCGGACATCGAAAACGTCCTCAACCTGATCGACTCGGACTGGGGCTCGCTGCGCCAGGTGGCGTTCCCGCAGACCGCGGCGGCGGTCACCGTCGAGTGCGCGGCGCTCAGCGGCGGCAACTGCACCCAGTATCGCTACTCGCGCGTCGAGCAGCCGAACGTCCAGCTGGTGACGCGTCCGTCGCTGTATCAGATCCGTCTGGGCGCGCGTTTCCGCTTCTGACACGCCGCAAGGCCGAACGAAACGACAGCCGCCGCCCCAGCAATGGGGCGGCGGTTTTCGCTGGTGCCGTGTCCTTTGGTGCGCGGGCGTGGGGCTCAGGCCGCCGCCGGCGCGCTCACCTTCGCGTACATGCTGTTGATCGGGCGCGCAAAGACGCGGCGCACCATCGGCTCGAAAAACACGAGCGGCTCGCTCGCATAATCGGGATCGAACGCGGCCTGGTCATAGAGATGGCAGAACTCGGCACAGGCGTCGTAATGCGCGCTGCCGCGGAACCGCTCGCGCAGGTCGCGGTCCATGCCGAGGTGGTGGAAATAATAATAGCCCTGGAACGCGCCATGGTTCTGCGCAATCCAGTGCAGTTCCTCCGACACAAAGGGCTTGAGGATCGCGGCGGCGATTTCGGGATGGTTGTAGCTGCCGAGCGTGTCGCCGATGTCGTGGAGCAGCGCCATCACGACGTAATCCTCGCCCCGCCCGTCGCGATGCGCGCGGGTCGCGGTCTGCAGCGAATGGGTCAGCCGGTCGACCGGAAAGCCGCCATAGTCGCCGTCGAGCAGCCGGAGATGCGCGAGCACGCGGTCGGCGAGCCCGTCGGCAAAGTCGCGAAAATGCCCGGCAATGATCGCCCAGTCCTCAGCCGTCCCCTCGGTCATGGCCCGAAACTGTGCGCGCGCCTGATCGGCGTGGGGATGATCGGTCATCCGGCTCGTCCTTTCCATCATCGTGTCGTGACGCCAGCCTATGCCGGTTTGCCGCAATCGTTAAGCCGGGATATGTGAGAGGGCACTGCGCCGACCCGAAAGACCGCACGCCCGCCCATGACCTCCGCCCTGCTCTCCCGGCCGTTTTTCGAGGACAAATCCCGCGCCTTCTGGATCCTGCAGGCGGCGGGCTGGAGCGGCTACCTCATCCTGCGCGCGGTTTCGCTGCTCGGCAACAACCCGTCGATCGAGCCGGCGGTGGCGGCGATCATCGAGGCGATCGTCGGCTATTGCCTGACGCTGCTCATGTCGGTGCTCTACGGCTATTCGCGCAAGCTGCCGCGGTTCCAGAGCATCGCGCTGACGATCGCGACGCTGGCGGCGGCGACCGTCCTCTATGCGTTCATCGACGCCTTCATCTTCTCGTTCATCCGCACCGGCACGCCGGAGATCACGCTGCGCTTCTTCCTCGGCGTGCTGTTCCTCACCTTCACCGTGCTGGCGGGGTGGTCGGCGCTGTATTTCGGGATCAACTTCTACCTGATCGTCGAACGGCAGATCGACCAGATGCAGCTGCTGGAAAGCCAGGCGTCGACCGCGCAGCTGGCGATGCTGCGCTATCAGCTCAACCCCCATTTCCTCTTCAACACGCTCAACTCGATCTCGACGCTGGTGCTGCTCAAGCAGACCGAGCGCGCCAATGCGATGCTCAGCCGGCTGTCCTCGTTCCTGCGCTACACGCTCGCCAACGAACCGACCGCACAGGTGACGCTGGCACAGGAAGTCGAGACGCTGAAACTCTATCTCGATATCGAGAAGATGCGCTTCGACGAGCGGCTGCGCACGAGCTTCGACATCGACGCGCGCACCGTGAAGGCGCGCCTGCCGTCGCTGCTGCTGCAACCGCTGGTCGAGAACGCGATCAAATATGCCGTGACGCCGCTGGAGGAGGGTGCGGATATCGCGGTCGCCGCACGGTTGAACGGAGACAGGGTGCAGATCATCGTGTCCGACACCGGTCCGGGCTTGAACGAACGCGCGCGTCGGCCAAGCCTGTCTACGGGCGTGGGTCTGGCCAATACGAGGGAGCGGTTGGCACAGGCGTTCGGTCCCGATCACCGTTTCGAAGCACGATCGAACCCGGGCGGCGGGTTCCGCGTTGAAATCGAGATACCGTTCCAGGTTGAAGAACCCAACCGCGAGGCAGCATGACCATCCGTACCATCCTAGTCGACGACGAACCCCTGGCGATCCAGGGACTGGAGCTCCGGCTGCAGGAGCATGAGGACGTCGAGATCATCGACAAATGCGTCAACGGTCGCGAGGCGATCCGCGCGATCAAGACCCACAAGCCCGATCTGGTGTTCCTCGACATCCAGATGCCGGGGTTCGACGGCTTTTCGGTGGTCCAGGGGCTGATGGAGGTCGAACCGCCGCTGTTCGTCTTCGTGACCGCCTATTCCGACCATGCCATCCGCGCGTTCGAGGCGCAGGCGGTCGACTATCTGCTCAAGCCGGTCGAGGAGGCGCGGCTTGCCGACACGCTGGACCGCGTGCGCCAGCGCCTGTCGGAAAAGCGCGGCCAGGCCGAGGTCGAGAAGCTCAAGGAAGTGCTGGCCGAGGTCGCGCCCGAAGCTGCCGAGGAATTCGCCGATGCGGGTACCGACCCGGTGACGTCCAGCCGGTTCGAGCGGCTGATCAACATCAAGGACCGCGGCCAGATTTTCCGCGTCGACGTCGACACGATCGAACGCATCGACGCGGCGGGCGATTACATGTGCATCTATACCGCCGACAACACGCTGATCCTGCGCGAAACGATGAAGGACCTGGAAAAGCGCCTCGATCCCCGTCGTTTCCAGCGCGTGCACCGGTCGACGATCGTCAATCTCGACTTGGTCAAGCAGGTCAAGCCGCACACCAACGGCGAATGTTTCCTGGTGCTCGATTCGGGCGCGCAGGTGAAGGTCAGCCGCTCCTATCGCGACGTCGTGGCGCGCTTCGTCCATTGATCGCAGACCGCTGGATGCGACCCGTCGATCATATGGCTGACCGGGGCGTTTCGGATGCGCCACGATCCGGGATCGCGGCGGCAACCGCGGCACATCGCGGATGACTGAGCTGTGGACGCGCACCGCGCTGGCCCGTGACCTGGCCGCGCTCGGGCTGGGTGCGAGCGACACGGTCGAGGTGCATGTCGGGCTGCGCGCCGTCGGGCCGATCCTGGGCGGGCCGGACACGCTGATCGGCGCGATCCGCGACACGATCGGCGATGGCGGCACGCTGCTGGTCGCCACCGACTGGAACGGAGACTATCAGGAGAGCCTGACGGCCGAGGACGGCAGCGTACCCGCGCAATGGCGGGATCATGTGCCCCCCTTCGATCCGCTCACGTCGCGGTCGATGCGCGAAAATGGCGCCTTCGCCGAATTCGTCCGGACGACTCCGGGCGCCAGGCGCAGCGGCAATCCGAATTGCAGCATGGCCGCCATCGGCGCGCGCGCCGCGTGGCTCACCGATGGGCAACCGCTCGACTATGGCTATGGCCCCGGGTCGCCGCTCGCCCGGCTGGTCGAGGCGCAGGGACGCGCATTATTGATCGGCGCACCGGGCCAATCGCTGACCCTTCTGCACCACGCCGAACATCTCGCCGACATTCCCGACAAGCGTACCTTCCGGGTCGAAATCCCGTTTCGCAACCCGGATGGCGGCACATCATGGCTGTCAATCGGCGTCCAATCGGGACCCCCTATCGGCGCGCAAAAGGGACCCCCT
>NZ_LSKG01000035.1:0-11860 GCF_001557005.1 Sphingomonas sp. CCH15-F11
GAAGCGGTCGATGGCGAGGGTGCCGACGGAGGTGGAGCGGCCGTCGGAGGTGGCGGGGAACGGTCCGCCATGGACCATGGCGGGTGAGACCTCGACCCCGGTCGGCCAGCCGTTGACGAGGATGCGGCCGACCCGGTGCTCGAGCCGGGCGATGAGGGGGATCGCGTCGGCGTGATCGGCGTCGTCGGCGTGGAGCGTGGCGGTCAGCTGGCCTTCGAGGTTGGCGATCACGTGCCCGAGTTCGGCGAGGTCGCGGCAGCGGATTACCAGCGCGGTCGCGCCGAACACCTCGTGCGCCAGTCGGGGGTCGGCGATGAAGGCGCCGGCAGCGAGCTCGAACAGCGCCGCGCGGCCCTGGGTCGGGCCGGTCTCGGCCAGGCCTTCGCCGGCGAGCCGCACATCGGGATGCGCGGCCAGTCGGGAGCGCCCCGCCTGATAGGCCTGGTGGGTGCCGGCGCTCAGCATCGTCTGCGCCGGGGCATTGGCGAGCGTTGCGGCCGCGCGCGCCAGGAACCGGTCGAGCGCCGGACCCTCGATCGCCAGCACCAGGCCGGGGTTGGTACAGAACTGCCCCGCCCCCATCGTCAGCGACGCGACGAACCCGTCGGCAATGGCATCGCCGCGCGCGGCGAGTGCTGCGGGCATCAGCACCACCGGGTTGATGCTCGACATCTCGGCATAGACCGGGATCGGCACCGGGCGGGCGGCGGCGACCTTCATCAGTGCGATGCCGCCGCTGCGCGAGCCGGTAAAGCCGACCGCCCGGATGCGCGGATCGGCGACCAGCGCGGTGCCGATATCGTGCGACGGCCCGCCCAGCAACGAGAACACGCCGTCGGGCATCCCGAGCGTCGCGGCGGCGCGCAGCACGGCGGTGGCCACCAGCTCCGACGTGCCGGGATGGGCCGGATGCGCCTTGACCACCACCGGGCATCCGGCGGCGAGCGCGGCGGCGGTGTCCCCGCCGGCGACCGAGAAGGCGAGCGGGAAGTTGGAAGCGCCGAACACCGCGACCGGGCCGACCGCAATCTTGCGCAGCCGAAGTTCGGGCTTCGGCGGCACGCGCGCCGGATCGGCGGGGTCATGGCGGCGCGCCTGCCAGCCGCCGTCGCGCACGGTCGCGGCGAACAGGCGCAGCTGCGCGGTGGTGCGGGCGCGTTCACCGACCAATCGCGCGGTCGGAAGCCCGGTCTCGCGCATGGCGCGTTCGATCAGCCCGTCGCCGAGCGCGTCGATCGCGTCTGCAATCGCCTCCAGGAACCGCGCGCGGTCTTCCAATGGCCGGGCATGATAGGGCAGAAACGCCGCGTCGGCGCACGCGCACGCATCGGCGACGTCGGCCAAAGACGCCACGCTGAACGCGCCATCCTCAATCGCCGCACCCGACGCGGGATCCCATGCCGCGAAGCGCGTCTCGCTCCACCGCGAAACCCCGCCGATGAACATCGCACCGGTGAGCTGGACAGCCTCCGTCAAGATCGATCCTTCCGAAACAGTTGAACACACTTCCAGGCTTGTGAATCTTCAGCCGGAGGCGAAGCTTTCCGCGACCTTCATATGCTGAAGAATGTCGTTCAGCGTGGCCAGGACGTGATCGCGCGCCACCCTGGCGGCACGCTCGCGGTCGCGGTCGGCAATGGCATCGGCAAGGGCGACATGTTCGCGGTGCGCAGCGTCGAGCCGGTCGGCGCCTAGCGGCCATTCGCGTCGCACCGCCGCCGTGATCGCATCGATCCGCGTCAACATTTCCTGCGCGACCACGCTGCCGTCGATCCCGTTGATGAGCTTGTGGATGGTTGCGTTCGCCTTCAGCCGCGCGTCGCGATCGCCGATGTCGATCGCTTGCCCGAACCGCTCGACCTGCGTGCGTAAGCGGCTGATGAATGCCGCGGAAGCTCGATCCGCGCACAGGCTGGCCTGCATACCCTCGATCGCGGCGCGCAGCCTGAGCAATTGCGCGAATTCCTCCGCGTCGATCCCGCGCACAACCGCGCCATGGTTCGGCTTGAGGGTGACGAGTCCCTCCGACTGGAGCTTCTGGAGCGCCTCGCGGATCGGTGACGGTGAAACGCCAAGGGCAACGGCAAGCTCAGGCACTTTCAGGCGATCGTTCGGCTTCAGCCGGCCCGCCACGATGTCACCACGCAGTGCCTCGGTCACGCGCAGATACATCGTCGCCGTCGTCGGATCGATCTTGCCCGCCCTAATACCCGTCATCGTTCTCTTTCCGTGTTTGCTCTGGACCGACATCCCGCTAGCAAGAGCATATAATTATATAGAATAGAATATCAAAGAGGGTTGGTCATGGTCGGCAAGCATGTTCTGGTCACGGGTGCCTCCGGGCGGATTGGCCGTCATCTGGTGCCTGCATTGGTCAGCCGGGGTCATGTCGTTGTCGCTGCCGATATCGAGCCGAATGCGGAACTGGCGGACGGCTCCGTCGCACAAATTCAGTTGGACATTACTGACGCGGCGGCAATGGAGCGAGCATGCGCGGACGTCGACACCATCGTCCAGTTGGCCGGTCACGCCGATGATGCCGAGTGGAACCTGCTTCACGATCGTAATGTCGCGGCGACCTTGACGCTATGCCGCGCGGTGCGGCCTGGCCAACGGATCATCTTCGCCAGTTCGTTGCATGCCGCCGGTTATGCACCCTTCGACATGCGGTTCGATCATCGGACCCCATCACCGGCGGATAGCCTGTACGGCGTTTCGAAGCTGGCGGCCGAGGCGTTGCTGACCCTGCATCATGCGCGCGGGGGCGGAGACGTCTACATTCTGCGCATCGGAACCTGTCGGCCCATCCCGATGACGGCGCGCGAGCGTGTGACGTGGCTCAGCCCCGCCGACTGCGTCCGGCTCGTCGACGCCTGTATTCGCGATCCGGCGGGTGGGCATCACCTCTTGTGGGGATTTTCGGCCAATGCCGCCGCAAACGTTGATCGTGATGCATGGTGCCGTGTCGGCTATAACCCGCAGGACGATGCGGCACGGTTCGAGCTGGCCGACGATGCCACCGATCAGGCGGGGACAGGGCGAGTCGGCGGCCGCTTTATCGCGGCAACCCCGAGAATCTAGGTCGATCCCGGCGGATGAATCGGGCGCTTTCCGGCCATTGTCGCTGCTGAACCGCTTAAAACGACCCGTCAGGATCGGCGATTGACAGCCCTTGAACGACTCTACATTATATATTCCATATAATAGTGGGAGCGGGTAGGATGATCTTTAGGGCACGGTTGCTGGCATCGACGGGAACGGCTTCACTCATGTTGCTGATGCTGACCGGTCAGGCGGCAGCGCAGGTTACGCCGGCCGATGAAACCAGTCCGGCCGACGTTCCCCAGGCGGAGGCCCAAACTGTCGACGACGATATCGTGGTCACCGGCATTCGCAGGTCGATTCAGGCGGCAATCGATACAAAGCGCGATGCGGTCGGCATCGTTGATTCCATTTCGGCACAGGACATCGGCAAGCTGCCCGACCAGAATGTCGTTGACAGCCTCAGCCGGATTCCGGGTCTGCAGATCACGCGCTTTCGGGGCGAAGGCGCGGATTTCACGATCCGGGGCATTTCGCTCAACAATACGCTGATCAACGGCCGAACGTTCATCGGCGCTAATGCGGGCAGCTCGGCTCGGCTCGACGTGATCGCATCCGACATCATCGCCGGCGTGGACGTGTACAAGTCGCCGACCGCCGACCAGATCGAGGGAGCGCTCGGCGGCACCGTCGACTTGCGTACCAAGCGGCCGCTGGACCTGCCCGACGGTACCGTGGCGCTGCGTGCCCAGGGTCAATACGGCGACCTGAACCGCAATCTCGGGTTCCGGGGCTCGGCGCTCTACTCAACCCGCTTCGGCGGCGACAAGCTCGGGCTGCTCGTCAATGTTGCCTATCAAGCTCTCGAGACCGAGCAGCAGCGGTTCGAGGTGGCGAACTATACCCGCGTCAGCGACATCGACGGCACGGGGGACGGGGTCAACGACGCCAATTTGTTCCGCCCGGCCCGCCTGCAGTTGATCCGCGTTCCCCGACGCGTCGAGCGGCTGACCTTCAACGGTTCGTTCCAGGCGAAGCCCACCGACGAGCTCGAGTTGCTCCTCGAGGGAACGTACAACAAGTTCGAGGCGAAGGGGCGGCCGGTCCACCAGCAAATCCTGTTGAACAGCAACGATGTCGGCGCGCGGATCGACGATGCCCGCACCGTCGTTTCGGGTACCTTCAACGGCGTCACGCTGCGGCCGTTGGTGTTTGAGGAAGAAGATGAATCGGATGTCTTCCAGATCGGTTCGCGCGCGATCTGGGAAAAGGACCGGTTGAAGATCGTGGCCGACGGCTCCTATGGCCGCGGCGAATCTCCGATCGACGCAGGCACGTTCACCTTCGTGATCGCCCCGCGTCCAGGCCGGACGGCAAATGTCACCTATGACTTCGCAGCGGGCACCGACTTGCCCAATTATGCGCTCACGTCGAACTTCGACATCAACGATCCCGAACAGTACCGCGTCGCATCGATCTCGGAAAACTCCAATATCATCAATAACGAAGGCTATGCGGGCCGCCTCGACCTCACCTACGACGCGGCGTGGGGTCCCCTCGCCAGCTTCGATTTCGGCTATCGGCACGAAGACCGCAGCTTCGACACGGCACGGCGGGTTCAGGCGATCACGCTTCCCGAGATCGCGGCGGTCGCTGATGCGAACCGCGATGGATCGGTCACGCCGGGTGAAATCCCCGCGCTCAGCTATACCGGCTTGCTCGACCGAGGCGTTTTTCCCGGGTCCAGCGGCGATTTTCCCAGCCGCTACCTGACCGGTCGTGTCGACGCCTCCGCGGCGCGGTCGTCCCTTGGCTATGAAGCCTCCCCGATCTCGCCGACCAGCGTCAGCCAGGTCACGCTGACCACCAATGCCATCTATGCCAAGGCCAATCTGAAGTTCGACCTGCTGGGCGTGCCGATGCGCGGCAATGTCGGCGCGCGCTACATCTGGACCAGCCGATCGTCATCCGGCAACGTCGTCTCCGGCGCTCAGGTCCTGCCGGTTACCTTTTCGACTGACTATACCGACTTCCTGCCGAGCGCGACGCTGGTCGCCGACCTGACCGACACGCTTGTGCTTCGCCTGTCGGCGGCACGCGTGGTGGCGTCGCCGCCGCTCAGCGACTTGTCCGCCGGCTCGGCGGTCTCGATCGTCAGCAATACCGGGACCGGGGGCAATCCACTGCTCGATCCGTATCGGGCAGAGCAAGCAGATCTGTCGGTCGAATGGTACTTCGCCAATGCGAGCCTATTGGCGGTATCGCTGTTCCACAAGACCGTCGGCTCATTCACCCGGTCGGTGGTGACATCGGAGACGATTCCGGGCTTCATCAACCCCAACGGCACCGGCAATGTCTTTCAGATCACACGGCCTGAAAATGGCGAGGACGGCAGTGTCAGCGGCTTTGAGGTGAATTACCAGCACGCCTTGTCTTTCCTGCCCGCACCGTTCGACGGACTGGGGGTCCAGGCCAACTACACCTATGCGGACAGCTCGACTCCGACACCGGACGAGCTGACAGGCAACACCTTGCCGCTGCCCAACCTGTCCACCCACAGCTATAGCCTGATCGGCTATTACGAAAAGGGCGCGGTCCAGGGGCGCGTCGCCTACACTTTCCGAAGCGACTATCTGCTTGCGATCCAGTCCGCGTCGCTCGGCGGCAGCCGTTATGTCGACAACCAGACCCAGCTCGATGCGACGCTCTCCTATAATCTGACCGACACGATCAAGCTGACCGTCGACGGCCAGAACCTGTTGCGGCGCCCCGAACGCCGCTTCGACGGCGTGTCCTCGCGGCTGAACTCGTTGCTGATCGATGACCGACGCTTCTTCTTTGGCTTTTCGGCGACGTTCTGACCGGGCGTGTCTCCCCAGCGGTAGCCGCACACGGCGATATCCGGGCCATGCTGGGCGAAAGCGCGGTGTGGCTGCCGGACCGCAACGCGGTGGCGTGGGTCGACATTCCCGGGGGGCTGGTCCACGTCACGGAGGCAGCGAGCGGTCGAACCCAGAGCGTGGATCTGGGCGAACCGGTCGGCGCGGTCGTCGCCGGACCCGGTGATACCCTGGTCGCGGGCGGCACGCGCGGCCTGTGGCAGATCGGAGGGGGCGAAGCGCCGCGCTTCCTGGGCGCGCCGCCGGGCCATTCGGCGGCGACGCACCGCTTCAACGATGCGACGACGGATCCGATCGGACGCCTGATCATCGGGACGCTGGCACTTGCACCGAACCAGGGCCAGCCGAGCGGCCGGCTTTATGCCTTTTGCAGCAGCGACGGCTGGCGGTGCCTGCTCGACGGGTTCCGGACGATCAATGGTCTCGCCTTCTCGCCGGATGGGCGTACGCTTTACGTGGCTGACAGCCATCCCGACGTGCAAAGGATCTGGACCACCGACTATAATGTCGTGACCGGTGCGATCGGCAGTCGTCATATGTTCGCTGACTTCAACTGTCTGGCGGGGCGGCCCGACGGTGCGGCGATGGACTCGCAGGGCGGATACTGGGTCGCCGCGACCGATGCCGGCCGCATTTATCGCTTCGCGGCGAACGGCATCCTAACCGACACGGTGCATTTGCCCGTCACCTGGCCGACGCGCCC
Organism: Sphingomonas sp. CCH15-F11; assembly: GCF_001557005.1. NCBI lineage: Bacteria > Pseudomonadati > Pseudomonadota > Alphaproteobacteria > Sphingomonadales > Sphingomonadaceae > Sphingomonas > Sphingomonas sp. CCH15-F11. The sequence goes on from NZ_LSKG01000035.1 coordinate 6,646, forward strand.
ATGTTTCGGCGGCGGAGTGCTACGCGACCTGTACGTAACAACCCGGCGCGGGCCCGGCGGATTGACGTCAGGTCCTCTCGATGGTGCGCTACTGCGTGTCGGTGTGGACTGGACGGGCGTGGTGATCCCGCCCTGGCGGGGATAACCCGACTGGCCGCGACGTCGCGCCTGCTCACTCGATGCGAATGACCTGCGCGGTAGCCCCCGCGACGCTCAGCGATAGCGAATTTCCTGACAGTGAAAGCGGGAGCCACTTCATGCCGTTCAGCTGGCCCTTCGCATCGACCTCGCCGCCGCCCAGCCGGACTTGGCTGGTGGCACGCAACCCATCTTTCCCCGCAACCTGAAGCGTCACGGACGATGCCGCCATATAGGTCGATCCGAGATCGATGACGATATCCTCGGCGGGCCGGGGTGCCGGATCGGCCACATTGATGACCACGATCGACAGCCTGGCCCCGGCGTCCTGCCCTTCACGAACCGCGAAGATTCGCAGGGTTTCCGGACCGGAATGGGTGACCGCCAAGTAGCGACCATCCGGCACCAGTCGCGCCGCGAGCATGCCGTAGAAGATCGGCTGCGCGATCAGCTTGCCCGCGACGGCGTCGGCGTCAGTCGCGGCACAAAACGGGGTGTACCAGCCATATCGCGGCTTCTCATCGCCGCACCGGCCGAGCATCGCGTGAAAATTCTGCCCGACAATGCCTTCCTGAACATTGAGCAGGATGGCGTCGAGCGCCCAAAGCGCCGAGGCCATCGTGTTGCTGACCCCGGCCTTGCCAGCACAGGACGCCGAATTGCGCTCATCGAATGCCGCCGGCACGCCCAGCCTCGCCGCATCGGTGTGCAGCCTGCGCGCCACGCGTCGCGTGCGCTCGCGCTGAACGGAAGAAAGAAGGATCGGGATCGTCGCCTGTTCCGCGTTCTCGCAGGCAGTGGCGGTGTAGTGATGGTAGGTGAGTGTATCGACTGAAGCGACGCCCGTTGCATCGCGCAGCGCTGCCTGCCGCTCGACAAAGCCTTCGTAGATCGTGGGTTTGATATTGTTGTGGTCGTCGATGGCGAAATCGGACGGGCCATAAAAGCGCATTCCGGGCACCCGCTCCACGATCGCCGAGCGAAACAGGTTCCAATCCTGCCAGTACAGGTCAATCTCGTCTGGCTGGTAGGAGCGGTCATGATTGCGGTCGTAGGTGAAGGGCTCGAGCGACGGCTCATTGCCAATTGCGACCGCGGCCAGGCTTTCGCCGAGTGCCAGCTTGGCATGGTGGACCATGTCTGCGGCGCGCTCGGGACTTTGGTTGCCACGGCGGTACTGGCCCAGATTGACGGTCAGGATGACCCGGTAACCGGTGCGCCTGACGAGCGTCGCAAGAGCCGCCATGCTACGCGGGGTCAGCCGCCCCTGTGACCAATCGGGATTGGGTTCGCCCGTGCTGGTCCAGAAGGTCAGTTCGCTGCCGATCCCGCCGATCCGGATCGTCGGGCTGTGCCCTGAGGACCGCATAGCCGCTGGCGCGAGCGTCGCAATGATCCGGGCAACCCCATCCTGTTCGAGGATATGTGGAACGCCGTCGCGGTCGATCAACCAGTAGGGGTTCAGCGACAGGTCGCCCTTGAATCCGGCGCGAAGACCTGTCGCCATTTGCTGGTCGATGCGGACGTGCACGGGCGGCCGTTCGCGCGCCGATATTATGCGGCTCGCCGGTGTCTGAGCTTCGGCTGCCGAGAGAATCAGCGGCAGCGCGAGAAGCGTGAGTGGATAAAGTCGCATCCGAACTTCCTGAGAAACTGGTTTCTTGAACACCATGCGTCGGCTGTCGCGTTGGCTTGCTTCAGGTTGCCGAGGCGCGAGTGGGCGCCGGAGAGGCTCCGCTCGCGCCGCGTCGCCGATAGGCAAGGAACAATAGCGTCGCTGCCAGCGGGTGCAGCAGTGCTCCGACGACGAACACCGGCGTGTAGCCATAGGTCTCCACCGCCGGGCCGACTGCGAAATTGAACAGTGCAGCGCCGACCGTCCCGACCGCGTTCAGGACGCCGACCGCCGTCCCGACCGCGCGACGCGGAAACAGCGCCGCAGCAAGGATGTTGGAGAGCGTGAGCCAGACCAGAGCCGCCGCCTGCACCACGGCAAACAGGGCCATCGCCGCCCAGATATTGGTGGTCAGCGGAATGATTGCGAACAGTGGCCCGACCAGAGCGACCAGTTGCATCGCCCGGACCCGCGCACGTGCCGGCTCCATGCCCGACTTGACCCACCGATCGGAAGCCTGGCCGACCGGAAACGCGAGCAGCGCCGCCGCAAGCGGTGGGATCCAGAGGAGCCAGCCCACCTCGCCCAGGGTCAATCCCAGCACTTCCTGGAAATAACCGGCCTGCCAATATTGGATGAAAAACCACAGCGGATCGCTGATCAGTCGCGCCGCGATCAGTCCCCACAGCATCTTGTTGCCCAGCACTTCGCGCATCGGGCTCAGGTCACTCGCCTGCTTCGCCGGTTCGCTCTCCCCATAATCGGGCGGGTTACGATTGGCGGCGTACCAGGCGAGCGCAAAGAGAATGCCGACCGAACCCGGCACGATGAAGCCGTATCGCCACCCATAGGTCAGCGCGAGCCACGCGATGACGGGCGGTGCCATGATCGGCCCCAGCGCCACCAGCACCGCGCGCAGCGAGTATGCGGTGGCGACCCGGGCGCGGGGAAACCACACCACCAGTGCCGCGATGGTCGCGGGCACGAGACCCGCCTCGGCCGCGCCGAGTACGGCCCGAAAGACCAGCAGTTCATGGTAGGAATTGGCGAGCCCGCTCATCACCGTCGCCGCCGACCAGATCAGGATGAATGCGGTCAGGCTGGCCCGGCTGCCGAAGCGATCGACCAGCCGCCCGCAGATCGGATAGAAAATTGCATAGGTGGTCAGGAAAATGCCGACCAGCACCGCGAACCGCGCGTCGCCGATCCCCATCTCGAGCCGCAGCGTTGCCTTCAGGACAGAGATCGCCTGACGGTCGATCATGCCCAGGATCGAATCGAGCGATGTCAGCGCCAGGATGACCCAGGCCATGGTGGGAACGATCGGCAGCGTGGATGTGTCGGGGTTCGGGTTGTCGCGCATGGCCCTGCTGCGTTCATCAACGGAATGAATCGATGCGGCCAGCTTGCCGTCGCACAGCCGGCGCGTCAACGATTATAGATTATATATTTCTGATTGACGAGCTGTCCGCCGCCTGACTATCAGTTGCCCAGTCACTTTGCTGAACAAAGGTCCAGACTTTCATGCCCGAGCGATCACAGGCGCTTGAAGCCGACATCGCGCAGCAACTTCGCCTGGCGTCCACCGCGACCTTGACGACGATCCTGTTCAACAAGGGCCTTCGCAACGTGTTCATGCAGGGGGTTCGGCCGGTTCAGCCCGGGAAGGCGCGCATGGTCGGACCCGCCTACACGTTGCGGATGATTCCGTGCCGTGAAGACATCGACAGCCTGTTCGAACGCGATAGCCGCACGGATCTTCAACGCGTCACGACCGAAACCGTCCCCGCGGGGGCGGTGCTGGTGGTCGACTCGCGCGGTGACGCAGCGGGTGCCTCGGGCGGCGCACTGCTTGCGCTGCGCATGCAGGTACGCGGCGTCGCCGGCATCGTCACGGACGGGGGCTTTCGGGACTCGCCCGAAATCGGAATGCTCGACATGCCGGCGTTTCACTCGGCCCCCGCCGCGCCGCCCGTGGTCGTCCGCCATCATCCGGAGGATGTCCAGCTCGCCATCGCCTGCGGTGGGGTGTCGGTGCGCCCCGGCGACATCATCGTCGGCGATGATGAGGGAATCGTGGTCATCCCGCGCGCGATGGCGGCGGAGGTCGCGCGATTGGCCGTTCGCAAGGAGGATGTGGAGGACTTCATCGCCGTCGAACTTCGCGCGGGGCGGCCGGTCACCGGCCTTTATCCGCCGGATGATGCCGCGATGCGGCAATATGAAGCCTGGGTCGAACGCGGCAGACCCGGCTCGCAACATTTTCAGGATGAGTCTGTCGTATGAAAATTACCGGAACACGGGCACGTTGTGTCGCTATTCCGCTCAGCGCCACGTTGCGGTCGAACACCGGCGTCCATCCCGGCTATTTCGTTCGCACGATCATCGAGATCATGACCGACGAAGGGATCACCGGGCTTGGCGAGGTCGGCGGCGGCGACCAGCGTGCCGCGTTCGAGCGGCTGGCGTCGCGGATCATCGGCCATGATCCCTACCATATCGGCGTGATCAAGCAGCGGACGCTGCGCAACACCTATTTCATGCCCAACGCGCGCATCTATGCGGCGATCGAGATGGCGCTGCTCGACATCCAGGGCAAGGCGACCGGGCGATCCGTGTCCGACCTGCTCGGCGGCAGTCTGCGCCAGCGATTGCCGTTCATCGGTTATCTGTTCTGGCGTTATGACCGCCCCGGCGGCGGCGACGACGCCGATCCCCAGGACATCGCCGATCATTGCGAGGAACTGGCGGAGACGCTCGGCATCCGTTCCGCCAAGCTCAAGGCAGGGGTGATGGCGCCGGAGGAGGAAGCCGCCGCGATGGAGGCGTGCCGCGCGCGCATGGGCGACGCCTTCAACCTGCGCATCGATCCGAACGGCACCTGGTCGGTACCGACCGCAATCGCCATCGGGCGGCGGCTGGAGCGGATCAATCTCGAATGGTATGAGGATCCGGCGTGGGGGATCGAGGGTCTGAACGCGGTTCGCCGCCGCGTGAACATTCCGATTGCGACCAACATGTACCCCGCGCGCTTCGATGATCTCGGCCCGGCGATCCGCCGCGATACGGCCGACCTGATCCTGACCGACATCCATTATTGGGAAGGGCCGCTGGGCGTGCGCGACCTGTGCAATACCTGCCGGACCTTCGGCGTCGGCGTGGCGATGCATTCCGGCACCGAGTTCGGCATCGAGCTGGCGGCGATGCTCCACACCGCAAGCACCATTCCCGAAATGGTCGTCGCGGGCGACGCGCATTATCATTATCTGGAGGACGACATCATCGCCGGCGGCAAGTTCGCCTATCGCGACGGCATGATCGACGTCCCGGCCGGACCGGGCCTCGGCGTCGCACTCGACGAGGAAAAGATGGCGAAGTACGCGCGTCTGTTCGAGGAGAAGGGCGACTTGTATGATCCGGGCCTTGTCAAGTTCGCATTGAACGGTTCCTTCTGTTGACGGG
>NZ_LSKG01000036.1:0-3452 GCF_001557005.1 Sphingomonas sp. CCH15-F11
GGCAGCGTCGCCACATGCTCGATCTGGCTGAGCATGATGCGGATCTCCGCCGGAGACAGGGATCGGTCCTTCGGCACGAAGGTCGCGATCGACGCCGGGCCAACTTCGTCGGCCGGGTTAGCGACCTTCTCGCCATGCAGAATGGCGAAGGCGAAGACCAGCTTCACGATGTCCCTGACGTGGACCGCCGTTGCCGGAGCTCCACGCTCCTTCACCTTCGCACACAGCCCGCGCAGATCCTCCGGCAGGATCTCCGGCAGCAGACGGTTGCGAAACGCCGGAAGAATGTCGCGCTCAAAGATTGATCGACGCATGGCGCGCGTGCTGTCCGCCATTCGCGCTTCCTGAAGCCAGCGCTCACCGAACTGGCCAAAGCTCTTCGCCTCCTGGAGGCGACGCTTCTCGCGCTGCTTTTCCTGCGCCGGCGAGCGGCCCTCCGAAATGGCGCGTCGAGCATCGACCACCTTCTCACGCGCCCGAGCCAGGGAGAGCCCAGCGGGACCGTAGCGCCCCAGCGTCAACGTCTCCCGGCGGCCGTTCAGTCGGTAGTCCAGGCGGAAGACGATCGCGCCCGAGGGCTGGACCACGACATACATACCGTCACGGTCCACGATCTTGTATAATTTCTCTTTCGGTTTCAGTGTCTTAATGACGGCGTCGGTCAACATCCACACCCTCCAGGTTGGTCAAAATATGCCGGAGAGCGCCCAATTATACCGTCAGGCCAAAAACGGCCCTTCTGATTGGTATTTTCCATGCGTTTACATAGCATTACGCCGAAAAATATACCGTCAAAAGCTCTCTTAGCCCTGACGGTATATGCGATTTTCGACTGAGACAAGATGCGCCATACCGTCAACCATACCGTCATTCCGGAGGCTAACCCAGCGATAGATGCCGAAAGATTCCGAGATATTTATTTATATATTTCAGTCACTTATATCGCATCGTGGCGTATTTTTGGATACGCCCGGATGGGCAAAAATCATTCCCACTCGATCGTGCCGGGCGGCTTGCTCGTATAGTCGTAGGTGACGCGGTTGATGCCGCGAACTTCGTTGATGATGCGCGTCGCGACGCGGGGCAGGAAGTCTCCGGGAAAGCTGAAAGCCTCCGCCGTCATCCCGTCGGTGCTGGTCACGGCACGCAGCGCCAGCACATTGTCGTACGTGCGCCCGTCGCCCATCACGCCGACGCTGCGCACCGGCAGCAGCACCGCAAATGCCTGCCAGATCGCATCGTACAGCCCGGCATTGCGGATTTCCTCCAGATAGATCGCATCCGCCTTGCGCAGGATGTCGCAGCGCGCCTTGGTGACTTCGCCGGGGATGCGGATGGCCAGGCCGGGCCCCGGAAACGGGTGCCGCCCGACGAAGATGTCGGGCAGCCCCAGCTCGCGACCCAGCGCGCGGACCTCGTCCTTGAACAGCTCGCGCAGCGGCTCGACCAGCTTCATGTTCATGCGTTCGGGCAGGCCACCGACATTGTGGTGGCTCTTGATCGTCACCGACGGGCCGCCCGTGAAGGAAACGCTCTCGATCACATCGGGATAGAGCGTGCCCTGCGCCAGGAACTCCGCCCCGCCGATCTTGCGCGCCTCGTCCTCGAACACGTCGATAAACGTCTTGCCGATGAACTTGCGCTTGGCCTCCGGGTCGGTGACGCCGGCCAGGCCATTGAGGAACAACGTCTCCGCATTCACATGGACGAGCGGGATGTTGTAATGGCCGCGGAACAGGCTGACGACCTGATCCGCCTCGCCCGCGCGCATCAGGCCATGGTCCACGAACACGCAGGTCAGCTGCTCGCCGATCGCCTCATGGATCAGCACCGCGGCGACCGCCGAGTCGACCCCGCCCGACAGGCCGCAGATCACCCGGCCCTTGCCGACCTGCGCGCGGATTTCGGCGATCTTGGCGGCGCGGAACTCGGCCATCGTCCAGTCGCCCTTGAGGCCGCAGACATGGCGGGCGAAATTGGCGATCAGCCGCGCGCCGTCGGGCGTATGAACCACCTCCGGGTGGAATTGCATCGCATAATAGCGCCGCGCATCGTCGGCGATCACGGCAAAGGGCGCGCCGGGGCTGGACGCGACGGCGCGGAACCCGGGGGCGAGCGCAGTCACCTTGTCGCCGTGGCTCATCCACACCTGGTGCGTCTCGCCTTCCGCCCACATGCCGTCGAACAGCGCGCAGCGATCGTCGATGGTGATGAAGGCGCGACCGAACTCGCCCGAATCGCCCAGCCGCACCTCGCCGCCCAGCTGATGCATCATCGTCTGCTGGCCGTAGCAGATGCCCAGCACCGGCAGGCCGCTGTCAAAGATCGCCTGGGGTGCGCGCGGGCTGCCCTCGTCCAGCACCGATGCCGGGCTGCCCGACAGGATGATGCCGGCGGGCTTCATCCGCGCAAAGGCGGCTTCCGCGGCGTTGAACGGCGCGATCTCGCTATAGACGCCGGCCTCGCGGACGCGGCGTGCGATCAACTGCGTCACCTGGCTGCCGAAATCGACGATCAGGATCGATTGCTGGGGAGTTTCCATGCCGCGACCCGATAACCGGGTCGCGGGCGCGTGGAAAGGGCGCAGGCGGGATCAGCGAGACTGAGAGATGCCGTCCGCCCCGAAATTGAAGTATCGCCGGGCACCGGGCTGCTGTGACCGCTCGGGATGGGCGGTCACCTCAATCGCCACGCCGTCCAAATCGTTTGGCGGCTTGATGAAGCAATAACCGAAGCGAATGTCGCGCGCGCGCTGAACTTCCATGAACTGGTTCAGCCAGCGGAGCCGCTCCGCGGGCAGCGGGACGTCATTCCATCTGAGCGACGTCACGCGCGTCCCTTGCAAGTCACGGGTCGATTCATATTTGATCTCGGCGATCCCGGCTGCGCAGCGCGCTGTCTCCGACCGCATTAGCCAGGGTATTTCGGGCTCATGCGTCGTGATGCCATGATAATCGCCACGAATCGTGACCGTCTGCACCGCTACCAGGAAAAACAGGCTCAACATCAACGCGACTCCGTGCGGCGGGTCGTCTACCCGATCATCGCGTCGACCTTAGATCAGCGCGCAGCGACGTCGAAGCCCTCGATCACCACGCGCGGATATTCGCCGGTCACGATCGTGCAGCGGAAACGCTGTTCCTGCCGATCCGCGTTGCGATAGCCGTCGCGCAGTTCGATCGTGCCCTGGACGTACCAGCTGCCGTCGCGGCGGGCGTCGACATCGGTGATGTCCTGCACGCGTGCGAGCGGCGCGAGGCGTCGGCCCTCGTCCTCCGCCGCGACCGCGCAGCTGTCGACGGCGGCGTCCTCGGTGTAGGTCGCGGGCGGTGCAGTGTCCTCGTTACCGGTTGCATCCCCAGCCAGGTCGGCGAAATCGTCGTCCGCCCGAGGATCGCGCGAACTGCGATCCCAGTCGGCGGGCGGCGGCAACGGCGGATCGATCGTGTCCC
>NZ_LSKG01000037.1:0-92175 GCF_001557005.1 Sphingomonas sp. CCH15-F11
GCCGCCGCCACCGGGATGCCCCAGCTGCGCGCGAAGCAGTCGAAGGCCGCGCCGGTCGCCGTGTCCCAGCCTGCCCCGCCGACGATCGCCACCGGACGCTCGGCCTTGCGCAACAGATCGAGCATTTCGGCGAAATTATCGGGGTCGGGGGCGATCGGATGCCGTTCGACTCGCGGCCGATCCACCGCCTCGACCACATCCTTCAGCATGTCTTCCGGCAGCGCGATCACCACCGGGCCGGGCCGGCCGCTGATCGCCACGCTGAACGCGCGCGCGACATATTCGGGGATGCGGCGCGCATCGTCGATCCTCAGCGCCAGCTTGGCCAGCGGGGCGAACATCGCAACGAAATCGACTTCCTGGAAGCCTTCGCGGTCGCGCATCCCGCGATCGACATCGCCGATGAACAGGATCATCGGCTGCGAATCCTGCATCGCGACATGGACGCCGATCGAGGCATTGGTCGCCCCCGGCCCGCGGGTGACGAAACACACGCCGGGCCGCCCGGTCAGCGCGCCGTCGGCGCACGCCATGAAGGCCGCCCCGCCCTCCTGCCGGCACGTCACGACATCGATCGCGGGCGCATCGACCAGTGCGTCGAGGACGGCCAGAAAGCTCTCGCCCGGCACCTGAAAGATGCGATCGCAGCCCTGCGCGACCAGATTGTCGACCAGGATGCGGCCGCCGCTGCGTGGTTCAGTCATGCCCGGCTTGTTAGCGGGCAGCGGCTTCCCTGCAAAGCGGCGCCGCATCCTCCGGATCGTCGTCGGCCATCAGCCACGCTTCGGCCTCTGCGATACTGGTGAAATAACGCGCATCGCGCCGCTCGGCCGCGCGCAGCAGCTGCATCCGTGCGAGCGAGGAGGAAAAGACGAAGGCCAGCTTGCGCGACTGCTGGCTGCGATCGGCGAGCACCGATCCGAACGCCTGCACCATTTCCTGCGGCTGGATCTTCATCTCGCGCACATCGGCCAGCGTGACATGCTGGTTGGGACCACAGGTCAGCCGGCGATGCGCGGCGTTACGGGCGGCGACGAACCGCGCAATATCGTCCGGGCCGAAAAAGCCGGCCAGCTTCTGACGGACAAGGTTGCGCGACGGGTCGACGTCGATTTCGAATCTTGCGTCCATCGCGACTTGATAGCAGCAATATTTTGCCAAATCGTAACCGACATGGCTCAGGCCTGATGGATCGCCTTGGTCACCTGATAGCTCGCCAGCCCCTCCGGCCCGCCTTCGCTGCCGAAGCCCGAATGCTTGATGCCCCCGAACGGCGCATCGGCGCTGCTGATCGCGAAATTGTTGATGCCCACCATGCCGGCCTCCAGCGCGTCGCCGAGCAGGTTGGCGCGCCGGCCATTTTCGGTGAAGGCGAAGGCGGCCAGGCCATAGGGCAGGCGGTTGGCCTGTTCGATCACCTCATCGAACGTTTCGAACGACCGGCTGACCGCGACCGGGCCGAACGGTTCGTTCGACATGATGTCGGCCTCGACCGGCACGTCGGCGAGCAGGGTCGGGCGGAAGAAGAAGCCGCCGTCACCGAACCGCTCCCCCCCGGCCAGAGTCCGCGCGCCCTTCGCCTGCGCATCCGCCACAAGCTTTTCCACGGCTTCCGGGCGGCGGATATTGGCGAGCGGCCCCATGCGATTGGCGGGGTCCGACCCGTCACCGACCGGCAGCCGCGCGGTGCGCTCCGCAAACCCCGCGAGGAACGCCTCGTAGATCGACGCCTCGACATAGAAGCGCGTCGGGCTGACGCACACCTGTCCGGCGTTCCTGAACTTTTGCGGGACGACCATGTCGAGCGTCTTTTCCAGGTCGCAATCGGCAAAGATTAGCACGGGCGCATGGCCGCCAAGCTCCATCGTCGTGCGCTTGACGCCGTCGGCGGCGAGCTTGAGCAGGTGCTGGCCGACCGGCACCGATCCGGTGAAGCTGACCTTGCGCACCACCGGCGAGGCGATCAGGTGGCGGCTGACCGTATCGGGCACCCCGAACACCAATTGCGCGGTGCCTTTGGGTAACCCCGCATCGTCGAGGCAGCGCAGGATCGCGCTGGTGCACGCCGGCGTTTCCTCCGGCGGCTTGGCAATCACCGAGCAACCGGCGGCGAGTGCCGGCGCGAGCTTTTTCGCCATCAGATAGACCGGGAAGTTCCATGGGCTGAGCGCCAAAGTCACGCCGACCGGCTGGGGAATGACGATCGACCGCTGGCCGGTCGGGCGCACCAGCACGCGGCCATAGGCGCGCTTGGCCTCCTCGGCATAGAAATCGAACATCTGCGCCGCGCCCATCACCTCGCCCTTCGCCTCGGCGATCGGCTTGCCCTGTTCGCGCGTCAGCAGTGCGGCGATTTGGTCGGCGCGCTCGCGCATCAGCGCCGCGGCCTTGTGCAAAATCGCGCCCCGCGCCTCGACATCGGTTGCCCGCCAGGGCGCGAACGCCCGGTCGGCGGCGTCGAGCGCCGCATCGAGGTCGCTGGACGAGGCGAGCGGCACCTCGGCGATCGCATCGCCAGTCGCCGGGTTCACGACTGGGCGCGTGTCGCGCCCCTCGCCCGCCTGCCATGCCCCCGCGACGAACAGCTTGAGGTCGGCGTCATAGGCTTGGTCGGGCATGGTGCGTCCTTCGGCAGGCGGTGGGCTAGGCACCCCAGATAGGTCACCCGCAATCGCGATGCGAGGGGGCGGATGGACAGCGCCGGTGCGTCGGCCGCACCCCACGCTGAAACGAGCGCATTCGGCCGATCGCCGGCCGCTCGCGCTCGCTTCGGCGCACCACCGCAAGGTTGCGGTAAAGCCGGACAGGCATCGCTTGACCGCGCGCGCCGGCCGCGCCTATCCGGCGGGCGCAATTGAGGGAGTCCGCGATGAACAAGCTCTATCCCGATGCCGAGGCCGCGCTCGCGGGGCTGTTGCGCGACGACATGCTGATCTGCGCCGGCGGCTTCGGACTTTGCGGCATTCCCGAACGGCTGATCGACGCGATCCAGGCGTCGGGGGTGAAGGGGCTGACCTTCGTCTCCAACAATGCCGGGATCGATGGCGAGGGGCTGGGCAAGCTGCTGCGCACGCGCCAGATCAAAAAGATGATCTCCAGCTATGTCGGCGAGAACAAGGAGTTCGAGCGGCAATATCTGTCGGGCGAGCTCGAGGTCGAATTCTGCCCCCAGGGCACGCTCGCCGAACGCTGCCGCGCGGGCGGCGCGGGCATCCCCGGCTTTTACACCCGCACCGGCGTCGGCACGAAAGTGGCCGAGGGCAAGGAAGTGAAGGTCTTCGACGGGCAGGAATATATCCTGGAGCGCGGCATCGTCGCCGACCTGTCGATCATCAAGGGGTGGAAGGCGGACGAAGCCGGCAACCTCGTCTTCCGCAAGACCGCGCGCAACTTCAACCAGCCGATGGCGACCGCCAGCCACATCTGCGTCGCCGAAGTCGAGGAAGTCGTGCCGGTCGGCGCGCTTGATCCCGACGCGATCCACCTGCCCGGCATCTATGTGAAGCGCATGATCGTCGGCGCCCCCTATGACAAGAAGATCGAGTTCCGCACCGTGCGCCAGCGCGAGGCGGCGTGAGCTTGTGAAACCTCGGGAGGTGGACTAAGTAACTTAGTCATGGCAACCGTCACTGTCCACGAAGCGAAAACGCACATGTCGCGCCTGCTCGCCCGCGTCGAAGCGGGCGAGGAGATCATCATTGCGCGCGGCCGGGTGGAGATCGCGAAGCTGGTGCCGCTCAACCCGCCGCCGCCCGCGCGGCGCACGCCCGGGCGCTTCGCCGACCCGGCCGTTAAGGGCATCCTCGATCACGGCTTTTGGGATCCGCTGCCCGAGGATCATCTCGGCATGGCGATGCGTGATCGCCACACACCATGAGCCGCGGCTTCCTGCTCGATACCCATGCGTTGATCTGGTGGCTTGGCGAAGCGGAGCTTCTGACCATGACGTCGTTCGACGTGATCGCCGACCGGACGATCGACGTCTATGTCTCGCCGGTGTCCGCGATGGAGATCGCGACCAAGTTCCGCATCGGCAAGCTGCCATCGGCGGCGCCCTATGCCGGTCGTGTGGCGGAGATCGCGGTCGAAGAAGGCTTCGCGCTGTTGCCCCTCACGGCGGACCACGCCGATCTGGCGGGCAGCTTCATCTCCTCGAACAACGACCCGTGGGACCGGCTCCTGGCGGCGCAGGCCCGGCTCGAAAACCTCGCATTGATCAGCAACGATTCGAAAATGGCCGAATTCGGTATTTCCCAATACTGGTAGGAGCGCGAGCAGATGAGCGAAGTGGCGACAAAGGGCTGGACCCGTGACGACATGGCGGCGCGCGCCGCGCGTGAGCTGGAGGACGGTTATTACGTCAATTTGGGCATCGGCATCCCGACGCTGGTCGCCAACCATATTCCCGAGGGCCTCGAAGTCACGCTTCAGTCGGAGAACGGGATGCTGGGCATCGGCCCCTTTCCCTATGAGGACGAGGTCGATCCCGACCTGATCAATGCGGGCAAGCAGACGATCAGCGAGCTCGATTCCTCCTCCTATTTCTCGAGCAGCGACAGCTTCGCGATGATCCGCGGCGGGCATATCGACCTGACCGTGCTCGGCGCGATGGAGGTGAGCCAGGGCGGCGACATCGCCAACTGGATGATCCCGGGCAAGATGATCAAGGGCATGGGCGGCGCGATGGACCTGGTCGCCGGCGTCAAGCGCATCATCGTGGTCATGGAGCACAATGCCAAGGACGGCGGCGCGAAGTTCATTCCCGAATGCACGCTGCCCCTGACCGGCCGGAACGTCGTCGATATGATCATCACCGACCTGGCGGTGTTCGAGCGCCCCGACCATCAATCGCCCTTCCGCCTGATCGAGCTGGCCCCGGGCGTCACCGCCGACGAAGTCGCGGCCAGGACCACCGCGCAGTACGAGGTCGCCCTCACCCCGGCATGACCGCGCCCGCGCCTAGTCGGTCCGACTAGAGACGGACACGAGACGATATGGGATGCCTGCCCCCCTCGCGTATCGAGGAGTGGGTCCATGGTCGGTGCGATCGCAGCGCGTGAAGGTCAGTCCCTGTCGGCGTCGGCACCGCCGCCACCGCCGGCCATCCACCGCATCGCCCCCGGCGAGACCCTGTCGGCCATCGCCGCGCGCCATGGCACCGATGTCGCGACGCTGGCGGCGATCAACGGCATCCGCGATCCCGACCGCATCCGCGCCGGCGACGATCTGGTCCTGCCGGACGGGGCGGGTCGCAACCATGTCGTGCAACAGGGGGACACGCTGGGCGCGATCGCGCGACGCGCGGGCGTCGGCATCGACGGCCTGCTTGCCGCCAACCCCCAGATCGCCAATCCCGACCGCATCTATCCGGGCGACGTGCTGCGCATCCCGGTTGCCGAGCGTCCTGCCACCGCCGGCCCCGCGCCCGCCAACCCCACGCCAACTGGCCCGGTCGCGCCGGTCGCCGGCACGACGCGCGTCGAAAACGGCACGCTGACGCTCAGCGCCGCCGATATCGTCGACCTCAAGAAGACGCTGCAGACCGAATGGGTGCAATCGGCGGGCGACGCGCAGGCGCACGGCATCATCGACACGATCCTCAATCGCACGGTGTCGGGGCGATGGGGCGACAGCGTCGCCGACGTCGTCAACGCCTATAACCAGTTTTCCGACATCAACGGGCCGGTGTCGCGCCGCGACGGTCGCAATTCGGTGGACGACATCCCGGCCAGCCGGATCAGCGCACGCGTCGACCAGCTGGTCGACAGCTATCTCGCCGAGCGCGCGGCGGGCCGCGCATCGTCGATCGGATCGCACCTCAACCACGCCAATCCCAATTATTCCAGCGCCAACAATTTGGGCTGGATCATGGCGCTGGACGGCCCGGTGCTGGGTCGTGGCGACGCGATCCACCGCCACGGCACGGTGCCCGAATTGCAGCGATACCGGCCTGGCGACTATGTGGTCGCCCTGCCCGGTGCCGCCGAACCCTCACCCCTTCGCGAGCCGCCCGGCGCGTTCGACGGCCGCCGCCTCGCCGCGGAGGCGGGTGTGGCGATCAAGGGACCGGGTGTCCGCATCGACCGGCTGGCATCCGAAATGGCACCGGCGATCCGTGCCGTGGCACAGGCCGCCGAACGGCTCGGCCTGCCGACGCCGGTCATCACCTCGGGCAATGACAGCCGCCACGGCACCGCATCGCTGCACTATTCAAACGAGGCGCTCGATTTCCGGGGCAACAATATCAGCGTGGCGCAGGGCAATGCCCTGCGTGACGAGGTGCAGCGGATCCTGGGCGACCGCTACGACGTTCTGTTTGAAACCTTTGCCAATGCGAGCAACAACCATCTGCATGTCGAATTCGACCCGGACTAGCCGCGTGATGGCACCTGGCCCCGTGCGGCCGATCGGATGGGTTGCGGCGCTGTGCATGGCAGCCACCGCCTGCTCGGCCAGCGACGACGCCGGCGCGGCCCAGGCGCGCAAGCCCGCGGGCGCGCCTCACACGACGCCCGCCGCGGCCAAGCCTCCGGCCCCGGCGGGAACGTCACGCATCCTCGGCAAGCGCGACTTCGTGCTGCGCGGCGCACCGGCGTGCGACATCCGCTATGTCTATGCCGGTCACGCGCCCGAAACCCTGTTCTGGGAAGAACCCTGCGCCTCGGTCACGGCGATGATGGTGACCCGGCCCGAGCTGGAAAAGCTCGGCCGATGGTCGCGGCTCGACAGTTTCGCACAGAAATTCGTGACAGCGCTGCCGGGTGGCCAGGTACTCTATGTCGAAGGCGGCTTCAGCGCGTCGGTCTATCCGATCGGCACCACCGGCCAAGCCTATGAGGTGTCGGTCGCCGACTGACCCGATACCAACGGCCACGCAATCGCGACATGTTCCCGCTTTTCGGCGCGGCGTCGCGCGGGTAGGGACGCGGCCATGAACATCCTGCTGACCGGATCGTCGGGCTGGCTCGGCCGTTTTCTTGCCCCCCTGCTGCGCGCCGCAGGGCATCATGTCGTCGGGCTCGACGTCGCCCCCGGGGCGGATACGCAGGTGATCGGATCGGTCGCCGACCGCGCCGTCATCGACCGCGCCTTTGCCGACCATGCGATCGAGGCGGTGATTCATGCCGGCGGGCTGCACAAGCCCGATATCCCCCGCTATCCGGCGCAGGCGTTCATCGACGTGAACGTGACCGGCACGCTCAACCTGCTGGAGGCCGCCCGGGCCGCCGGGCACGACCGCTTCGTCTTCACCTCGACCACGTCGCTGATGATCTCCCGCGCCATCCGCGACGAAGCGGGCGATGCGGCGGTGTGGCTCGACGAAAGCTCGGGGCCCATCGAACCGCGCAACATCTATGGCGTGACCAAATACGCCGCGGAGCAATTGTGCCGCCTTGCCCATCTCGAATATGGCCTCAACGTCGTCGTGCTGCGCACCGGGCGCTTCTTTCCGGAGGAAGACGACACGCATGGCGACCCGCCCGGCGAGAATTTGAAAGCCAACGAGTTCCTCAACCGCCGCCTGACCGTGGAGGATGCGGCACGCGCGCATGTCGCCGCGCTGGACGCCGCGCCGCGTGTCGGCTTTGGCACCTACATCGTCTCCGCGCCCACGCCTTTCGCGCGTGCCGATGCGACCGAATTGAAGCGCGACGCCGCCGCGGTCATCGCGCGGCATTTCCCTGACGCACCCGCGCTCTATGCCGCGCGCGGCTGGCGGCTGCCCGACACGATCGGCCGCGTCTATGATTCGGGTGCGATCCAGCGCGATCTCGGCTTTGGCTTCGACACCGATTTCGCCGCGGTGCTGGCGGCGCTGCGTAACGGGGCGCGACTGCCCTTCGCGCACGACCCGCGCTATGTCAGCCCCAAGGAGCGCCCGCTCGCCCCGCAAGAATGATGCGCCCACGCTTGCGCGCGCGCAGCAAATGGTTAAGGCGCGGCGCATGGCCAGCC
The DNA here is from genome assembly GCF_001557005.1 of Sphingomonas sp. CCH15-F11. Lineage (NCBI taxonomy): Bacteria > Pseudomonadati > Pseudomonadota > Alphaproteobacteria > Sphingomonadales > Sphingomonadaceae > Sphingomonas > Sphingomonas sp. CCH15-F11. Next base: position 7,957 of record NZ_LSKG01000037.1, read on the forward strand.
GTCCGCTCACCCTTTACGAGAAAATCTGGGCCGATCATGTCGTCGAACGGCGCGATGACGGCACCTGCCTGATCTATATCGACCGGCATCTGGTGCACGAAGTCACCAGCCCCCAGGCGTTCGAGGGGTTGCGCAGCGCCGGACGGCCGGTCCGCCGCCCCGACCTGACGCTGGCGGTACCCGACCATAATCTGCCGACTACCGCGCGCGTCGATGCCGCGGGCCAGCCGATCCCGATCGCCGACGCGGCCAGCCGCGAGCAGCTCGCCGCGCTGCGCCGCAACGCGCCCGAATTCGGCATCCGCTATATTGACGCGACCGCGCGCGAGCAGGGCATCGTCCATGTCGTCGGCCCCGAACAGGGCTTCACGCTGCCCGGCACCACGCTTGTCTGCGGCGACAGCCACACCGCGGCACACGGGGCGCTGGGCGCGCTCGCCTTCGGCATCGGGACCAGCGAGGTCGAGCATGTGCTCGCCACCCAGACGCTGCTGCTCACCCCGTCGCGGACGATGGAAGTTCGCGTCGACGGCACGCTCGGCTTCGGCGTCACCGCCAAGGACGTCATCCTGACGATCATCGGCCGCATCGGGGCGGCGGGCGGCACCGGCCATGTCATCGAATATACCGGCGAGGTGATCCGCGACCTGTCGATCGAGGGGCGGCTGACCATCGCCAACATGTCGATCGAGGGGGGCGCGCGCGCCGGGCTGATCGCGCCCGATGACAAGACCTTCGCCTATCTGAAGGGCCGCCCGCTGGCGCCGACCGGCGATGACTGGGACCGCGCGGTCGCCTATTGGCGCACGCTGCCGACCGATGCGGGTGCGCGGTATGACCGCACGGTGCACATCGACGCGAGCGACATCGCGCCGGCGCTGACCTGGGGCACCAGTCCGGAGGATGTCGTGCCGATCACCGGCGCGGTGCCCGATCCCGACAGCTTCGCCGATCCCGCCAAGCGCGAGGCGGCGCGCAAGTCGCTCGCCTATATGGGGCTGACGCCGGGCACGCGGATGCAGGACATCGCGGTCGAGCACATCTTCATCGGCAGCTGCACCAACAGCCGGATCGAGGATCTGCGCGCCGCCGCCGCGGTGTTGCGCGGTCGCCGCATCGCCGACGGCATCCGCCAGGCGCTGGTCGTGCCGGGATCCGGGCTGGTCAAGCATCAGGCCGAGGCCGAGGGGCTCGATCGCATCTTTACCGATGCGGGCTTTGAATGGCGCGAGCCGGGATGTTCGATGTGCCTGGGCATGAACCCGGACAAGGTGCCGCCAGGCGAAAGATGCGCTTCCACCTCGAATCGCAATTTCGTAGGACGGCAGGGGCCGGGCGCGCGAACCCATCTGGTTTCGCCCGTGATGGCCGCGGCGGCGGCGGTGACAGGCCGGCTGACCGATGTGCGCGACCTGGTTCGCGCGGGTGAAGGGGAGTGAAGGCATGAAACGGGTCATGGTGCTGCTGTTCGCGGGCACGATCATCAGCGGGCTGGCGGCGGCCTATGCCGGCTATGCCGGGACGGTGAAGCGTGGCGAGGTGCGCCAAGCGGAGCGGGCGGAGGGTCAGCGCGCGGAGCTGTGAAGCGCTTTCCGCCCGCTTTCGGAAAGGCTGCATGTAGTCGCTGGTTTACGCAATTTCCCTACCCCCGCTCATCCTGAGAGACTGATTTGGAAAGTGCGTTTGATCGAGGAACGAGCTGCAATTTTCTCGTCACCCCGGCCTTGAGCCGGGGTCCCGCTGCCTGATCCGGCGCGAGAAGAAGCGGGACCCCGGGTCAAGCCCGGGGTGACGAAAAGTAAAGGGCTAGGTTTTGCAACGACGCCTATTCCCGGTCAGCCTCTGAGTAGGGGATGAGTGGGTGGGTTTGATTGAAACAAGGCCTGGCTTCCACCGGCACCCAAGGAGAATGACCATGCGGCATTTCGCGACTTCCACGCTCGGCGCCATTGCTGCACTCGCGCTTGCCGCGCCGCTGGTCGGCCAGTCGACGGCACCCGCCGCCGCCGCCCCGGTCAAATTGTGGCGGCTCGATTGCGGCAGCGTCGTCGCCAACAATCTCAACGTCTTTTCCGATACCCAGGCCTATACCGGCCAGTCGAAGCGGCTGACGTCGAGCTGCTATCTGATCCAGCATGGCGCCGACTATCTGCTGTGGGACACCGGCCTGCCCGCGGCGCTCAAGGGCGCGGCGATCGACCCCAAGGCACCGATCGCCGCCACCGTGACCAAAACGGTGGTCGAGCAGCTCGCCGAGCTTGGCGTGCAGCCGGACGCGGTGAAGATGGTCGGCATCAGCCATTATCACTATGACCATATCGGCCAGGCGGGCAGCTTCCCCGCCGCGACGCTGCTGATCGGCAAGGGCGATTTCGATGCGCTGAAGGCCGGTGCGCCCGGCACCAACCCCGCCCCCGTCGCCAACTGGATCACCGGCACCGGCAAGGCCGAGCCGATCAGCGGCGACAAGGACGTATTCGGCGACGGCAGCGTCGTCATGCTCAACCTACCGGGCCACACGCCGGGCCATCACGGATTGCTGGTGCGCCTCGCCGGCGGCAAGCGGTTCCTGCTGACCGGCGACCTCAGCCATTTCCAGGAAAATTACGACAGCGACGGCGTGCCCACCTTCAACACCGACCGCGCCGATACGCTCGCCTCGATCCACCGGTTCAAGGCGATGGCGAAGAACCTGAAGGCCACCGTCATCATCCAGCACGAGCCCGCCGACATCGCCAAGCTGCCCGCCTTCCCCCGGGCGGCCGAGTGATGGAGCCGGTCCGCACCGTCGCCGGGCGCGCCTATCCCTGGGGCGCGAGCAATGTCGACACCGACGTCATCATCCCCGCCGAATGGCTGAAGACGATTACCCGGTCGGGCCTGGCCAGGGGCGCGTTCCAGACCGTGCGCGCCGAGCCCGGCAACGTGTTCGACGATCCCGAATATGCCGGCGCGCCGATCCTGATCGCGGGCGACAATTTCGGCTGCGGCTCCAGCCGCGAGCACGCCGCCTGGGCATTGAACGACATGGGCGTGCGCGCGGTGATCGCGCCCAGCTTTTCCGACATCTTTGCCGGCAACGCCTTCAAGAACGGCATCGTCACCGTCGCCTTGCCTCAGGAAGCGATCGACCGGCTGATCGAGGTCGCCCGTACTCAGCCGATCACTGTCGATCTGGAGACGATGACCGTCACCACGCCCTTTCAGGACCGCTTCGCCTTCACCCTCGACCCGTTTCGCCGCCAATGCCTGATGGAAGGGCTGGACGAAATCGCGCTGACCCTGTCAAAGGATACCGCGATTTCGAAATATGAATCCGCGGTCGCCGATGCACGCCCGTGGATCGGCAGGAGAGGCGGACATGCGGGCATTGTTGTCGAAGGAACCGGGCGGACCTGAAACCCTGGAACTGGCCGAGCTGCCCGATCCGGTCGCGGGCGCGGGGCAAGTGGTGGTCGATGTCCGCGCCTGTGCGATCAACTATCCCGACGTCCTGATCATCGAGGACAAATATCAGTTCAAGCCGCCCCGCCCCTTTGCACCGGGCAGCGAGATTGCGGGCGTCGTCTCGGCGGTGGGCGAGGGCGTCACCGGCTGGGCGGTCGGCGACCGGGTGATCTCAACCGTCGGCCATGGCGGGCTGGTCGAACGCATGGCGATCGACGCAAGCCGCCTCTATCGCTTGCCCGATAATCGCAGTTTCGAGGACGGGGCGGCGCTGCTCCTCACCTATGCGACCACCATCCACGCGCTGCTCGACCGCGGGCATCTGAAAACCGGCGACACGTTGCTGGTGCTCGGCGCGGCGGGGGGCGTCGGGCTGGCGGCGGTGGAGCTTGGCAAGGCGTTCGGCGCACGCGTCGTCGCGGCGGTGTCGAGCGAGGCCAAGGCCGAGGCCGCGCGCGCGGCCGGCGCGGACGGGGTCATCGTCTATGCCCGCGCGCCGTTCGACAAGGACCAGTCCAAGGCGCTTGCCGATCAGTTCAAGGCCGCGACCGGCCCCGGCGGCGCGAACGTCATCTATGACCCGGTCGGCGGCGACTATGCCGAACCCGCGCTGCGTTCGATCGCGTGGGAGGGACGCTATCTGGTCATCGGCTTCCCCGCCGGCATCCCGCGACTGCCGCTCAACCTGACGCTGCTCAAGAGCTGCGATGTCTGCGGCGTGTTCTGGGGCGCGTTCGCTGCGCGCGATCCCGCCGGCAACCAGGCGCATGTCGATCATCTGTTCCGGCTTTGGGCGGAAGGGCGGATCAGTCCGCGCGTGACCGAGGTGTTCGACTTCGCCGAGGGCGGCCGGGCGATCGCGAAGATGGCGTCGCGCGACGCGATCGGCAAGCTGGTGGTCCGCGTCGGCGGCTGAGGCGTGGTCTAAAGTCCTCGCCATTTCAATGATTTTACCGTCACCCCGGCCTTGCGCCGGGGTCCCGCTGCCTGATCCGGCGCGAGAAACAGCGGGACCCCGGCTCAGGCCCGGGGTGACGAAAAGCGCGGGTCACCCTCTAACCACCCACGCGCCGTTGCGCTTCTCCGGCACGGTGCCTATTTCCGGGGCGGAACATCCATCATGGGGCGCTGCTGACCGATGACCACTTTTGACGACCGCGAACGGGCTTTCGAGGCGAAATTCGCCCGCGACGAGGAGATGCTGTTCCGCGTGCACGCGCGGCGCAACCGCCTGGTCGGGCAATGGGCCGCGCAGCAGATGAAGCTGACGCGCGAGGAAGCCGAAGCCTATGCGACCGCGGTCGTCCAGGCCGATTTCGAGGAAGCAGGCGACGAGGATGTGGTGCGCAAGCTGATCGCCGACCTGACCGCCGCCGGCGTCGCGATCGACGATGCGACGGTGCGCGCGGCGCTGGCCGACATGGAGGTCGAAGCCCGCCGCCAGCTGATGGAAGCCAAATAGCCATGCCGATGGCGGCCGCAGAGATCGAGGCGCTGATCGTCGCGGGCATTCCCGATGCTCGGGTCGAGATCACCGACCTTGCCGGCGACGGCGATCATTATGCCGCGCGCGTCGTCAGCGAAACCTTTCGGGGGCTGCCCCGGATCAAGCAGCACCAGGCCGTCTATGCGGCGCTGGGCGGGCGGATGGGCGGCGTGCTGCACGCGCTGCAACTGACCACCGCCGCGCCGGTACAGGAGTGAAGTGACATGACCGACGACGCACAGGCCCGGATCGACGGGATCGTGAAGACCAATGACGTAGTGCTGTTCATGAAGGGCAGCCCGCTATTTCCCCAGTGCGGCTTTTCCAGCCGCGCGGTCGCCATCCTCCAGCATCTCGACACGCCCTTCGAAAGCGTCGACGTGCTCCAGGATCAGGGCATCCGCCAGGGGATCAAGGAATATTCCGACTGGCCGACCATCCCCCAGCTCTATGTGAAGGGCGAGTTCGTCGGCGGCTCCGACATCATGATGGAAATGTACGAATCGGGCGAGCTCGCCGAGCTGCTCGGCGCGAAGGCGCAGGGCTGAACGTACCCGCCTGCTCCGGCGGGCGCTTGATCGTCGAATGAAGCGGGATGGCGGGCCGATACGGAGATCGGGGGGGCATCGGCCCGCCGGATTGAAGCCGTCCTTGCGCTCGGCTGTCCTCCTGTCCCGCACCATCCGTGCCAACTGGCACGAATGACGGCCAGATGCGGCTTGCGATCGTTAACGCCCCGCCCGGCCGTGCCCCGGCTGTAAAACCCACCGACAGCGCCTCCCGAACCGCCGCGACTGACCCCCGGCCCTGCCGTTCGTCGCCATCCGGTCATTTCCCGACCGTTTCGTTCATTCGCGGTTCAGCCGGTTGACTACAGATGTAATCAAGACGATTACGGCTGTGGTCGACAGGCCGCGAGTCGATTGGCCGGATGGGGTAAAACGAACAGATGACGCAGGAACGGATCAGCGACGCCGAACATAGCGTGATGGAGGTGTTGTGGGACGAAAGTCCGCTCACCGCCCAGGATGTCGTCGACCGCGTCGCGCCGGCGCGCGACTGGACCGCCAACACGGTGAAGACGCTGCTCGGCCGGCTGTTGTCCAAGGGCGTGATCGCGCATGAGGCCGACGGTCGCCGCTACCTCTATCGCCCGCTGGTTGCGCGGGAGGATTATGTCGAGGGCGAATCGCGCCGCTTCATTGACCGGCTGTTCGGCGGCCGGCTGACCCCGCTGGTCGCGCACCTCGCCGAGCGCGACGCGCTGACCGACCAGGACATTGCCGAGATCGAGGCCCTGCTGAAGGAGCTGAAACAATGATCGCGTGGATCGTCGAGGCGCTGATCGCCTCCAGCCTGCTGATGCTGCTCGTCCTCGTGCTGCGCGATCCGGTGCGCCGCGCCTTCGGCCCTTCGGTCGCCTATGCGCTGTGGGCGCTGCCGGTGCTGCGGCTGTTCCTGCCGCCCCTGCCCGGCGACTGGCGGCTCAGCCAGCTGATCGCGCCGGCGGTCAGCGGCATGAGCGACAGCGGCGTCGCGGTCGGCGTGCTCAATCCCGCGCATCTGTCGCTGGAGCTCGCCCGCCAGTCGATCCTGGACGCGAAGATCGCGATGGCCCACGGCCCAGTCGAGATCGCGGTGCTGCCCCCCGTCGCCACGCCGCACGGGCCGAGCATCGCAGTCCTGGTCGGTGCGCTCTGGCTGGTCGGCGCAGTCGCGTTTCTCGCCTATCATCTCGTCTCGCACAGCCGCTTCTGCGCGCGGGTCCATGCCCAGGCACGGCGCAAGCGCCTGGTCGCCGACGGACGGGTGACGGTGATCGAGACCGCGGCGACCAGCGGCCCGCTCGCCTTCGGCATCTGGCGCAAATATGTCGCCTTTCCGCGCGACTTCGCCGAGCGTTACGATCCGGTCGAGCGCAACCTGGCGCTGGCGCACGAGCTGACCCACCACCAGCGCGGCGACCTCGTCGCCAACTGGGTGGCGCTGGCGATGCTCGCGCTCCACTGGTTCAACCCGCTGGCCTGGCGCGCGTTCAAGGCGTTCCGCGCCGATCAGGAAATGGCCTGCGACGCCTATGTCCTGGCCGGCCGCGCGCCCGACCTGCGCCACGCCTATGGCCGCGCGATCGTCAAATCAGCGCATGGCGGCGCGGTGTCGGCTGCCTGCCACCTCCATACCATAAACGACATCAAAGGGAGACTGAAGATGCTGACAAAGCACAGGAAGATGACTCGCGGCCAGCTGGTGGGCGGCACGCTCAGCCTGACGACACTGGCGATGGCCGGACTGTTCGTCACCGCGTCCGGCACCGCCGCGGCCGAGCGGGTCCGCGAGCGGGTGAGCGCCACGATCGGCGCCGATCTGACGCGGCTGTCGGCGGTCGCGCTGCAGTCCGCCCCGCCGGCTCCGCCCGCCCCGGCGGCCGCGCCCGAAGCGACTGAGGCACCCGAAGCGCCCGAGGCCCCGGAAGCCCCGGAGAAGATCAAGAAGATCGAGCGCCGCTTCGTCGTGGTCCGCACGCCCGAGGGCGAGGAGCATACGACGTTCATGACCATGGACGGGAAGGACATCGCCGAACTGCGCAAGCTGGCGGACTCGGCGGCGCTGAAGGCCGTCGATGCCGAACGGCTCGCCCGGGAAGTGGAACGGAACCTGCCCGAGATCGTCGAACGCGATTGCGGCAAGGGCAAGGCCCCGGTCATCCACCTGCAAACCGGCGAGGGCGGCGCCAAGAAGCCCGCGACGATCATCTGCAAGGATCGGATCGAGTGGATGGCGAAGGATGCCGCCGGCAAGGCCGAGCGCACCCGCGTCTTCGCGCTTAATTCGGCGCGCATGGGCATCCAGAGCGCGATGTGGGGCCTGAAGCATGCGCGCAACACCATCGAACATCAGTCCGAGCTCAGCGAGGAACAGCGGCGCGAGGCGCTGGCCGGCATCGATCAGGCACTGAAGGAGCTTCAGGCCGAGAAGATCGACGGCGACGAGAACTGATCGACACGCTTTCCGCCTCCCCTGGGGAGGGGACAGCGCGGCGGCGGGGCACCCCATGGCCCGCCGTCGTCGCAACCGGGGCCGGCTCCATCTTCCTTCGTGCGCGGAGCCGGCCCCGTCCTTTTTCGCGCGCGCGGCGCGCGGCGCGCCCTTGCCAGCCGCCGGCCGAACGGCCATCTCCATTGATATGAGCGAGCCCCCCTTTGGCATCGCGGTGCAGGTCGAGCCGCTGGTCGCGCGCGTGCTGGCGCCCAATCCGTCGCCCTACACCTATTGGGGTACCCAGACCTATGTCGTCGGCGCCACCGGTGCCGCCGACGTCGCGGTGATCGATCCGGGTCCTGACGACGCCGCGCACGTCGACGCGATCGTGGCGGCGGCGGGTTCGCGCCGGATCGCGGCCATCCTGTGCACCCACACCCACCGCGACCACAGCCCCGCCGCCGCCCCGCTGCGCGCGCGGACCGGGGCCGCCATCGTCGGCTGCGCACCGCTGTCGCTCGACGATGCCGGGCCGCGCGCCGACGCCGCGTTCGACCCGGCCTATGCGCCGGATCGCGTGCTGGCGGATGGCGAGGAGGTGGCGGGCGACGGCTGGACGCTGCGCGCGGTCGCGACGCCGGGGCACACATCCAACCATCTCTGCTACGCGCTGATCGAAAGCGGCGCGCTGTTCACCGGCGATCACGTCATGGCGTGGTCGACCAGCGTCGTCTCGCCGCCGGACGGCGACATGGCGGCCTACATGGCCAGCCTGGAGCGGCTGATGACGCGCGACGACCGCATCTATTACCCCGCGCATGGCGACGCGATCGACCGGCCGCAGCGGCTGGTGCGCGGCATGATCGGACACCGCAAGCAGCGCGAGGGCCAGATCCTGCGCCTGTTGCGCGACGCGCCCCGCGCCATCCCGGACATGGTGGCGCAGATGTATGCCGGACTCGATCCCCGGTTGCACGGCGCGGCGGGGCGATCGGTGCTCGCCCACCTGATCGACCTGGAAAATCGCGGGTTGGTGGTCGGACAGGAGGATCGATGGCGGGGGGTCGCGTAAGCCGCGCGCTGGTCGGCGCCGCCGGCCTGCTGGTCCTGATCGCGCTGGCCGGCGCAGCTGCGGTCTGGCTGGTCGGGCGAAGCGTCGAGCAGCGGCTCGATCCCGATCCGGTGACGATCGCCAGCGCCAGCCTGCAGGGGCTGCGCGAACAGAACCGGCTGTCGGCCTTTGCCGCGCGCTATGTCGCGGTGGTGACGTCGCGTCAGACCCGGCTGGGCCTGTCCGCCGAACGCACGCTGATCCTGCCGGGGCTGGTCCGGTACGAGATCGACATGGCCGAGCTCGGCCCGGACGATATCGCCTGGGACGCGCCCACGCGGACGATGCGCGTGCGCCTGCCCCCTGTCGCCATCGTCGGCCCGCAGATCGACCTGACCCAGATCCGCGAATATGACGGCGGCGGCATCCTGCTGGCGATCACCGATGCGGAGGCGCGGCTCGATGCCGCCAATCGCCGCGCCGGCCAGGCGGAACTGGTCCGCCAGGCGGGCGAGCCGGTGCCGATGAAGCTGGCGCGCGATGCCACCCGCCGCGCGGTCGAGCGCAGCTTTGCCCTGCCGCTGCGCGCCGCCGGCGTCGATGCGCGCGTCGAGGCGTTCTTTCCCGACGAACCTGTGCCCGGCGACGACGAACGCTGGGACGTGACGCGATCGATCCAGCAGGTGCTGGCCGACCGCCAGGCGCGCTAAGCGCGCACGCGGACGACTGTCGCCCGGCCCGCGATTGCGCTATAGGCGCGCGCAGTCATTCGGGGGGATGCAAAATGGTCACAGCCTTCTCCGCGTCACCGGTCGCCGTACCGCGCGACGCGCGCTTCTTCGTCACGATGGCGCTGCTGATGGCGCTGGTGCTGGTGGCGGGGTTCGCCACGCAATATCTCGCCGGGCGATCGAGCTTCGACGCGCCCGTGCTCACCCACGCACATGGCATGATCTTCTTCGGCTGGGTCGCGCTGCTCGTCACCCAGACGCTGCTCGCGTCGCGCGGATCGATCGCGCTGCATCGCGCGCTCGGCTGGATCGGCGCGGGATGGGTGATCGCGATGCTGATCGCGGGGGTCGGCGTCATCATCGTGAAGACGCAGGCGGGTCTCACGCCCTTCTTCTTCCAGCCGCAATATTTCCTGATCGTCAATCCGATGACGATCTTCGCCTTTGCCGGGCTCACCGCAGCCGCGATCGTCAACCGCCACCGTACCGACTGGCACGCGCGGCTGCACCTGGGGGCGATGACGATGATCCTGGGGCCGGGCTTCGGGCGCTTGCTGCCGATGCCGCTGATGATCCCCTGGGCATTCCAGATCGCGGCGCTGGTCGCGCTCGTCTTCCCGATCGCGGGCATGATCCGCGACCGGCGGGTCGAGGGACGGGTGCACCCGGCATGGTGGTGGAGCGTGGCGGTGCTGCTCGGCACGCTGGGGGTCGGCGAGCTGATCGTGCGCAGCCCGGTCGGCGACGCGATCTTCGCAGCCGTCACCGCCGGGCATCCCGGCGCGTCGGCCGCCCCGCTCGCCTTTGCCCCGCCTCCGCCCGCGCGCCCTTGATTAGCGCGCGCCGGGCGGCCATGTGGGCCGTTCTGGCAATGCGGGGTACGGGACATGGACGCACGCAACGGCATGGGCGGATCGCTGGGCGGGCTCGACCTGCTGGCGGAGATCGACCGACTGCGCCATGCGCGCAACGCCGTCATCCTGGCGCATTACTACCAGCGTCCCGAATTGCAGGACATCGCCGATTTCGTCGGCGACAGCCTGGAACTGTCGCGCCGCGCGGCGGAGACCGACGCCGACGTCATTGCATTTTGCGGCGTGCGCTTCATGGCGGAAACCGCCAAGATTCTGAGCCCGCAGAAGATCGTGGTGCTGCCCGACATGGACGCCGGCTGCAGCCTTGAGGACAGTTGCCCGCCCGAACAGTTCGCCGCGTTCCGCGCCCAGCATCCTGATCACATCGCGCTCACCTACATCAACTGCTCGGCTGCGGTGAAGGCGCTGTCGGACGTGATCGTCACCAGTTCATCGGCGGAAAAGATCCTGAGCCAGATCCCGCCGGAGCAGAAGATCATCTTCGGCCCCGACAAGCATCTCGGCGGCTACCTGAAGCGCAAGACCGGGCGCGACATGCTGTTGTGGCCGGGGGTGTGCATCGTCCACGAAGCGTTCAGCGAAACCGAGCTGCTGAAGCTGAAGGCGCAGCACCCCGGCGCGCCCGTTGCCGCGCACCCGGAATGCCCGGCCCACATCCTGGATCACGCCGATTATGTCGGATCGACCAGCGGCATTCTGGAGTACGCCAAGACGATGCCCGGCGACACGCTGATCGTCGCCACCGAACCGCACATCATCCACCAGATGGAAAAGGCGGTGCCGGAAAAGACCTTCATCGGCGCGCCGGGTGCCGACGGCAACTGCAACTGCAACATCTGTCCGTACATGGCGCTCAACACGATCGAGAAGCTCTATGTCGCGCTGCGCGACCTCGAGCCGCGGATCGAGATCGAGGAAGAGCTGCGCCTCAAGGCCAAGACCTCGCTCGACCGGATGCTGGCCATGGCCAGCGGCACGGTCGGGCTCGGTGACCTGGGGCCGGTCAGGATCAGCGGCGACTGACGGCTTCGACTACGTTAAGCTCATGTTTTGAATTAGCTTCTAGCTTGTTGTCCCGACCCATGTGATGCTGGCGCCGGGGGCCGCTTTGGCCTGATGGGGCTGGGGACAAGCCATGCAGAATTATGTCGACCGACTGTTAGCCGGCGAATTCGCGCCGCACGGCTACTGCCTGTTGTGGCAGCCGGAACTGGTCTGGACCCATGTCATCTCCGACGGTCTGATCGCGGCGTCCTATTTCTCGATCCCCGTCGCCCTGGTCAGCTTCGTCCGGCGCCGCCGCGACCTTCAGTTCGGCGCGATCTTCTGGCTGTTCGCGATGTTCATTCTCGCCTGCGGGACATCGCATCTGATCGCGATCTGGAACCTGTGGCACGGCGATTACGGGCTGGAAGCGCTGATCAAGCTGGTGACCGCGGCGGCATCGGTGCCGACCGCCATCCTGTTGTGGATGCTCATCCCCCGGCTGCTCGCCATCCCGTCGTCCCAGCAGCTGCAGTTGGCCAACCAGGAGCTGGCCAGCATGGTCGAGCAGCGCGACACGGCGCTTGCCGAGCTCAAGGCACAGATCGGCGAGCGCGAACGTGCCGAAGAGGCTCTGGTCCAGGCGCAGAAGATCGACGCGATCGGCCAGCTGACTGGCGGAATCGCGCATGACTTCAACAATCTGCTTCAGGCAGTCGCCGGAAATCTGGATCTCATCCGCCAGCAGCCGGACCGGCTCGACGCGGTCAAGCGCTGGACGCAGAGCGCGATCGGTGCGGTCGAGCGGGGCGCCCGTCTGACTCACCAGCTGCTCGCCTTTTCGCGCGTCCAGCGGATGGAGCTGCGCCCGGTCGAAGTGAACGCGCTGATCGGCGGCATGCATGATCTGATCCAGCGCAGCCTGACGCCGACGATCCGGCTGGAAACCCGGCTGGAGGGTCAGGAAAGCACGGTGCTGGCGGATCGTACCCAGCTCGAGCTCGCGATCCTCAATCTCGCGATCAATTCGCGCGACGCGATGCCCGACGGCGGCACGCTGGCCATTTCGACCCAACGTACCCGGATCCGGTTCGGCGAGGCACCCGGGGTCGAGCCGGGCGAATATGTGGCGATCCGCGTCACCGATCAGGGCTCGGGCATGGTTCCCGAAGTCGCACGGCGCGCGCTCGACCCGTTCTTCACGACCAAAGGGGTCGGCAAGGGCACGGGCCTAGGCCTCAGCATGGTCTATGGCGTCGCCAAGCAGTCGGGCGGTGCGCTTCACATCGACACCCGGCCTGGACAGGGCACGACCGTCACCATCCTGCTGCGACGCGACCAGGAGACCGAACTGCTTGACGTCCCGAGCCTCAACCTCGCCAGCGAGACACCCGCGCCGCGCGCGCCGCACGATGATGTGCGGGTGATGGTGATCGACGACGATGATGGCGTGCGCCAGGTGATCGCAGACACGCTGGACCAGCTTGGCTATCGGGTCGAGGCCTTTGACGGCGGCGCACCGGGGCTGGCCGCGCTGCGCGACAGCGACCCGGCGCTGATGGTCGTCGACTTCGCGATGCCCGAGATGAACGGGGCCGAGGTGGTGCGCCGGGTGCGCCAGACCGCACCGAACCTGCCGATCATCCTGGTCAGCGGGTTTTCGGACAGCGCCGCGCTGGACGCGGTGATGGATGCCGACACCCATTTGCTGCGCAAGCCGTTTCAGGCTGGCGATCTGGCGCAACTTGCCTATCAGGGCGCGGTTCGCGGACTGGGGACGCAGCATGAAAGCATCGATGACTCTGGCGGGGTTTGACCGCGACGCGTTCGTCGCCGCGACGCTGGCCGAGGATCTGGGCGCGATCGGCGACATCACGTCGGCCGCGGTCATTCCCGCCGACGCGCGCTTCGACGGCGTGATGTCCAGCCGCGACGCGATCGTCGTCGCGGGACTTGAACTCGCTGAGGCGTTCTTCCGCGCGATCCAGCCCGACATGGCGATCACGCGCCTGGTCGCCGACGGCGATGCGGTTCCGGCCGGCACGCACCTGATGCGCCTGTCGGGCAATGCGCGCGCGATGCTGACCGCCGAACGCAGCGCGCTCAACACCGTCCAGCATCTGTCGGGCGTCGCGACGCTGGCGCGCGCCTATGTCGATGCGATCGCGGGCACGGGCGCGACCCTGCTCGACACGCGCAAGACGCTGCCGGGGCTGCGCGTGCTGGAGAAATATGCGACCCGCATGGGCGGCGCGACCAATCATCGCATGGGCCTGTGGGACGCCGCGATGATCAAGGACAATCATGTCGCCGTCGCCGGATCGGTGGGCGAGGCGGTGCGCCGCGCCGTCACGGCGGGGATCACACGCATCATCGTCGAGGTCGACCGGACCGAACAGATCGCGCCCGCGATCGATGCAGGCGCAACCCACCTGCTGCTCGACAATATGGACCTGGCGACGCTGCGCCGCGCCGTCGACCTGGTCGCGGGCCGCGTGCCGACCGAGGCATCGGGCGGGGTACGACTGGACACGATCCGCGCGATCGCCGAAACGGGCGTCACCTATGTCAGCGTCGGGCGGCTGACTCAGTCCGCGCCGGCCGCCGATGTCGGACTCGACTTCAATTAGGTTTGCGGCTTGCCGCGCAACGCGGTGAAGTTAGTATTCATGTTACCGTCACGCTATGGGGAGTCGCGCGTGTCCCGTCCCAAGTCGATCATCCTGTTCGAACGCCTGTTCTGGATCAGCGTCCTGCTCGGCATCGTGGCGACGCTGCTGGCCTGGGGTCCCGTGCGCGAACAGCTCAGCGCCGATCCCAACATCGCCGCGCTGGCGACGCCGTTGCTGATCATCGGCATCGTCATCAATCTCGGCCTGTCGTTCCTGCTGTGGCTGCTGATCGCGCGGCGCGGCAACAACACCGCGCGCTGGGTGATGGCGGTGCTGTATTTCATCAGCGCCGGCCTGTTCCTGAATACCGCGCTGTCCGACATGTTCGTGTTCGGGCCGTCGACCGTGGTCAACATCATCTCATGGGTATTCGCGGTCGCGTCGCTGCTGTGCCTGTTCCGCCGCGACACTGTCACCTGGTTCGCGTCCGACGCGCAGCCGGATGTCGAGCCGCGGACGTGATCCGGCGCGCCGCGATCGCGGCGATGGCCGCATGCGTGCTCCTTGCGCCGGGGAGCGCACTGGCCCAGGCCTATCGCTGCGCGATCCCTGCCGATCTGCCGCGTCCGCGCCCCGACGGGCCCGATGCGCAGACGCCGCGCCGGGTCGTCCCGATCGGCGGCTACACGCTCGCGCTCAGCTGGGCGCCGCAATATTGCCGCGAGAATGCACGCGACAGGAACGACCGGTTCCAGTGCGGCGCGGGCAACCGCTTCGGCTTCACGCTCCACGGGCTGTGGCCCGACGGTCGCGACCGGGTATGGCCGCAATATTGCCGGGCCGTGCCGCTGCTGAGCGAGCCGGTCGTGCGCGCCAATCTGTGCGCGACCCCTTCGGTCCAGCTGCTCCAGCACGAATGGGCCAAACATGGGAGCTGCATGGACGGTGGCGCGGCGGCCTATTTCGGGCGGGCGACGCGGCTCTACGCACGGCTGCGCTATCCCGACATGGACGCGCTGTCGCGGCGTCGAGACCTGACCGTCGCGCAATTCGCCACCGCGGTCGCGCGCGCCAATCCGGGGCTGCGGGCCGACATGATGCGGGTGACGACCGCGAAAGGCGGGTGGCTCGACGAGCTGTGGGTATGCCTCGACACGCGCTTTCGCTATCGCGCCTGTCCCGCGCACCAACGCCAGCCGACGGGCGGACGGCTGCGCATCTGGCGCAGCCGCTGATCCGTTCCGCGCGTCAGTGAACGCGCGCTAGCCCTGGATCGTGACCGTCGCCGGATGATGCTTGTCCAGATGACGGCGGATGATCTTCAGGTTGCGGCTGTTGGATCGAAAGAACAGGTCGGGCACCGCGCCGACGACCGGGATCAGGCCCAGCAACCAGTCGAAACCGACATTGCCCGCCATCCGCGCCATCTGAAGCCGGCTGAGCCCCAGATTGCGCGCTTCCCAAAGGATATAGCTGCCCATCGCGGCGGCGATGAAGCTGCCGCCGACGGGCAACAGGCTGAGCAGCGCGTCGAGCCCGAACTGCTGCTGCGTGCCCGGGATGGTGAAGGCGCGTTCGAGCACGCGCTCGATCGCCTCGACCCGGCGCCGGACCGATGCGGGGTCGGTGCCGACCTGCAATGCGGCGGCGATGCGGTCCAGGGTAGCGGGGTCGACGGAGTTGGGTTTGGCCATAGCCTCTAATTGGGGTCGGCGCGCAATCGATTCAACGGATGCCACCCGCGCGCATTGCCCTGCCACTGGCGCAGCCGCGGCGCGACCAGCGACCAACGCAGCGGTCGCGCGATCGGGATGAAGGCGGCATCCGCAGTCAGCGCCGCGTCCGCTTCCGCCAGGCGCTGGCGCTTGGCGTCGGTCGTCGTCGCGTCGCGTGCCGCATCGATCAGCGTCGCCGCGTCGTCGGCACAGCGCACGCACGCCGACGTCAGATACCAGCGCGCGGTGTCGGTCGGCGCAACCACGTCGATCAGGATCAGGTCGGCGGCGGCACGCATCCCGACGCGCTGGGGTCGCATCCCCGCCGCGCGTAGGTCCGCGGCAACCGCACCCCAGACCAGGTTGGCACCCGGCCCGTCGGGCAGCGCGATGCGGATCGCCGGCGCGCCTTGATCGGCCGCCCAGTTGTTTACCCGAGTGCGCGCCAGTGCCAGCCGGATATCGTAATTGAGCGACCGCCAGCTCGGCTCGGCGGGCGGCGCGGCGGAATCGAGCGGCTCGGGCAGGATCGTCTCCGCCGGGGCCCAGTCCTGGCGGAACTGGGCGAGCAGCCGCGGCCGGTCGATCGCCATCGCCACCGCCTCGCGCGCGGTGCTGGACGCCAGGAAACCCTGGCGACCGATGACGGCAAAGCCGAACAGCCCGGCGGCGGGATCGGTGCGCACGCTGCGCGGCGGCAGCTCGGCCAGGCCGAGCAGCGGCCAGTCGAGATAGCTGCCGCCCAGCACGAGGTCGGAGGCGAGCGCGGCGAAGCGGGCGATCGCCAGCGCCGCGCGCTCGCCACGCAGGCGCACCAGGTCCTCGGGCTGCGGCTCGGCCGCATCGGGATTGGCGACCGGGTCGAACACCGGGCTGAGCACCAGGCTGCCGCCCTCGCGCTCGGCCACGCGGAACGGCCCGCTGCCGGTCAGCCCGCGCGCGCGGATGATCGCCAGCTCGGGCTGGGCGAGCAGCTGCAACAAATTGGGCACCGGCCGCCTCAGGCGCAGCTCGACGATCTGCGGCGTCATTTCGACCGCTTCGTTGATGTTGGCGAGGAAGGGCTGGAGCCGGTTGGCCGATCCTTCGGCGATCGCGCGGTTGAGCACCGCGACCACGTCGCCCGCCGTCACGCGGCTGCCGTCGGCCCATTCAGCCTCGCCCAGCCGGAAGATGTAGCTGGTGCCGTCGTCGATCATGATCCAGCGTTCGGCCAGCCCCGGCTCGACCTGGCCATTGGCGTCGAAGCGGACCAGCCCCTGCGCGGTCGCGCCGACCAGGACGCGCTGCGGCTCGGTCATGTCGCGCTGCGACGGTTCGACCAGGCCGGCGCGCCCGCCGACGACGCTGACCACCACCGGCACATTGTCGGGGCGGCGCTCGCAGCCGACCGTGATCAGCAGGACCAGCAGGGTGAGCATCGCGCGCGCCATGACCGCCGTCCTATGCCGCGTGCCGCGCGCGGGCAACACGCGATCGGCGCGGCAAACAATCGCAAGCCCGCGCCTTGGCGAAGCCGGCGCGCGACCCCAGCTTGGGCGCGGGCCAGCCACGGGAGAATGCCATGAGCGCGACGCGTACCGAGAGCGACTCGATCGGATCGATCGAGGTTCCGGCCGACGCCTATTGGGGCGCGCAGACGCAGCGGTCGATCGGCAATTTTCCCTTCCCTGCTCACGAACGCATGCCGATCGGCATCATCCACGCGCTCGCCCGCATCAAGCAGGCGGCGGCACGCGTGAACCGTGCGCACGGGCTCGACCCCGCCGTCGCCGACGCGATCGAGGCGGCAGCCGTCGAAGTCGCGGACGGGGTGCTCGACGACCAGTTTCCGCTGGTCATCTGGCAGACGGGCAGCGGGACCCAGAGCAACATGAACGTCAACGAGGTGATCGCCGGCCGCGCGAACGAGGCGCTGACCGGCAGGCGCGGGGGCAAGTCACCCGTGCACCCCAACGACCATGTCAACATGAGCCAGTCGTCGAACGACAGCTTTCCCACCGCCCTCCACATCGCCGCCGCGATCGCCGCGACGCGCGACCTGATGCCCGCACTCGACCGGCTGCACGACGCACTCGCTGTGAAGGCGAAGGCGTGGGCGGGCCTCATCAAGATCGGCCGCACGCATCTTCAGGATGCGACCCCGGTCACGCTGGGGCAGGAATTTTCAGGCTATGTCCACCAGCTCTATCGCTGTCGCGCGCGGATCGAACCGGCGGTGATGCACGGCATGACCGCGCTGGCGCAGGGCGGCACCGCGGTCGGCACGGGGCTCAACGCGCCGCCGGGCTTCGACACCGCCGTCGCGGCGGAAATCGCCGCGCTGACCGGGCTGCCCTTCCGCACCGCCGACAACAAGTTCGAGGCACTCGCCTCCAACGACCCGCTCGTCCATCTGTCATCGACGCTCGCGACCCTTGCGGTCGCGCTGACGAAGATCGCCAACGACATCCGGCTGCTCGGCTCGGGCCCGCGATCGGGGCTGGGCGAGATCGACCTGCCCGCCAACGAACCCGGCAGCTCGATCATGCCGGGCAAGGTCAATCCAACCCAGTGCGAAATGCTGACGATGGTCGCAGCGCAAGTGATCGGCAATCATCAGGCGGTGACGGTCGGCGGTCTGCAGGGCCATCTGGAGCTCAATGTGTTCAAGCCGATGATCGGCGCGGCGGTGCTGCGCTCGATCGAGCTGCTGGCGATCGGGATGCGCAGCTTCGCCGATCACTGCGTCGACGGCCTCGTCGCCAATGAAGCGCGCATCGCCGAGCTGCGCGACCGGTCGCTGATGCTGGTCACCGCGCTCGCGCCCGAGATCGGCTATGACAATGCGGCCAAGATCGCCAAGCATGCCCATGCGCATGGCCTGACGCTCAAGGAGGCGGGGCTGGCGCTCGGCCTGGTCGACGCGGCGACCTTCGACCGCGTGGTGCGCCCCGAGACGATGGTCGGCGATTGAACCCGCCGACGGCTGGCGCGTTGACGGCGGGACCAGCAATTCAAGGAGACCGGTTTTGGGTGCAACCACCATTGGCGCGCTGATCGGCGGCGCGATCGACGGGATGAGCGGCGAGGACGGCGTCGCCGACGGCGCGATCATCGGCGCCGTCACTGCCAACGTCCTCAAGGTGGCGATTCCGGTCGCGGTCACCTATTTTGTCGGCTGGGCGGTGCTGCGTGGCATCGGACAGGCCGGCGACCGGCTGTTTGGCGGAGGTGAAGGATGATCAGGCATGTGATCGGCGCGCTTGTCGGACGCGAGATCGATCGACGCGACGGCAGCGGCGGCGTCAAGGGCGCGGCGCTGGGCTGGGCGGCGGCGGGGTTGCTGCGCCGCATGGGGCCGCTGGGCATGGTGATCGGCGGCGGCTATGTCGCGAAAAAGGCCTATGACCGCCACAAGGCGCGCCGACGCCGCTGATCCGCGCGGTCGCCCCGGCGCAACCCACACGTCGCCCCGGCTAAACCCTTACGTCGCCCCGGCGTAGGTCGGGGCCTCTGGCAAATGTTGCGCGACAGTGGATGGAGGCCCCGGCCTGCGCCGGGGCGACGCATCGTGCTGGCAGCTTGACGAGCGGCCCCTGCACACGGCAAGGGCGCGCATGGCCTTCGTCCCCGAACCCGATCCGCACGGCTTTCATCGCCGCGGCGTGCTGTTCGTCCTGTCCTCGCCATCGGGCGCGGGCAAGTCGACGATCGCGCGCAAGCTCCTCGACGCCGAACCGGGACTCGGCATGTCGGTGTCCGCGACGACCCGCCCGATACGGCCGGGCGAAGTCGACGGCCAGGATTATCATTTCATCGAGACCGACCGCTTCAAGCAGATGGTGGCGGAACACGCCTTTCTCGAATGGGCGCATGTCTTCGGCCACCGTTACGGCACGCCGCGCGCGCAGGTCGAAGCGATGCTCACGCTCGGGCAGGACGTGCTGTTCGACATTGACTGGCAGGGGGCGCAGCAGCTGTTCCAGCTGAAGGGCGGCGACGTCGTGCGCGTCTTCATCCTGCCGCCGTCGATGGCGGAGCTGCGCCGCCGGTTGACCGCGCGCGCCACCGACAGCGCGGAGGTCATCGACGCGCGCATGGCACGTGCCGCGGCCGAGGTCAGCCATTGGGACGGCTATGACTATGTGCTCGTCAACGACGATGTCGATCGCTGCTTTGAAAAGGTCCGCCAGATCCTGGTCACCGAACGCATGAAGCGGTCGCGCCAGCCCGGCCTGATCGGCTTCATCCGCGAATTGATGAAGTAACCGGCCCAAGTCGTGAGACATGGGTCTCCGGCCGCGGTGCAATCATCCTTGCTTTGGCACTGACCCAGATCGCCCTCACCCCGGCCTCGTGTCGGGGTGACGGGCGAATGCGCCTCATCCCCGATCGTCGAGCAGCGCCAGGAACCGCACCGCCGCATCAAAATCCATCCGCCGCCCCGCCCGCGCCTCGGCGGCCAGGCTGTCTTCGCCCCATTGCTCGGTCTGCCAGTCCTCGTCGACCTGCGCCGCGGCCCAGCCGGTCGCCGCATCCACCGCGCCCTCGGCGAGCGCCAGCCCGATCACCAGCGATCCGCTCAGCCGCACCAGCGAAGACAGCGGCGCCAGCACGAATGCCGGCCGTGCCGCAACCGCATCGCTCAACCGCACCAGGGTCGCGGCCGGCTGATCGACATGCATCACGCCGGTGGTGACGACGAAATGCACGTCGTAACGCCGGCGCGCCCAGTCGAGCAGCGGGTCCCACACCGCCTGCTGGCGCGCGACCAGCGGCGGCGGCGCATCGGCGCGATAGCAGAGCAGGTCGCTCGCCGCATAGGCCGCGATGCCCGCCGCGAACCCGGCGGGATCAGGCGCGATCCGGTCGATCGCCGCGTTGGCGAGGCCGGTAAGCCGCATGGCGGCGGGATCGATCCGATCGCCGACCGCGTCCCATTCGCGCGCGACGGCATCGGCCAGTCGTTCGGTCGGCAGCGCCAGCGGCACGCGCCCCGGCGTGTTGACCGTGCGGTCGTCGAGCCGCACCTGCCAGCCCGCCCCGGCATCCGCGACCGTGACCGATCGCCAGAAGCGCTTCATGCGCCCGGCGGCGTGCGCCACCGCCGCGCCAGGCTGCGCGGGACGACCGCCATGACATAGACCGCCGCGAGCAGGATCGCCGCGCCCAGCAACCGCGTCTCGAACGCGGCGGCACGGCCGACGATGACCAGCCCGAACACCGCGCCCGCAGTCGCCGCCAGGTGCACGCCGACCAAGGTGAAGTATCGGTTGCGGGCCCGTTCCTCGTCGTCGCTGCTCATGCGTGCTCCAGATAACGGGTGAGGTCGCGGGCGTGATCGGCGACAAAGCGCGCGCCGGCCGCGACCAGCTCGTCGCGGTCGTGATAGCCCCAGTCGACCCCGACCGGATGCACGCCCGCCGCGACCGCCATCGCCATGTCATAGCTGGTGTCGCCGATCATGATCGTCGTCTCGGGCTTCGCGTCCGCCTGGGCCATGGCGGCATGGATCATCGCGGGGTGCGGCTTCGACGGGTGCCGGTCGGCGGTCTGCAGCGTGACGAAATGGTCGGCGAGCCCGTGATGTTCGAGCACGAGGCGCAGGCCGCGATCCGACTTGCCCGTCGCGACCCCCAGCACCCAGCCCGCCGACGCCAGCCCGGCGAGCAGCTCGCGAATCCCCTCGTACAGCGGTTCCGCCTGGAACAGCGCGGAGGTGCGCAGCGCCTGGAAATGGGCCTTGAATGCCTCCGCGAGCCGCAGGTGCGCGGCGGCGTCGAGCGCGGGGGACAGCACCGCGACGGCATCCTGCACGCTCAGCCCGACGATGCGACGAATGGCGTGGCGGTCGGGCGGTGTCAGGCCGTCGCCGTCATATGCCCGCTCCATCGCGATGCAGATGTTCGCCTGGCCATCGACCAGCGTGCCGTCGCAATCGAAGACCACCAGTCGAGTCATCGCAGCACCGGCGGGTTACGCATCGCGCGCGCAATCGCGGTCTGACCGGCTTGTTCAAGCGCGGCGGCGGCGGCGAACCGCGCCGCCTCGGGCTTGTTCTGATTGAGTTTGGCGGTTCCGTGCCATTTCGTTTCGCGAAGCTCGAACCCCAGGATCGCGTCGGCCATCCGCTCGATTCTAGCCGGATCGGCCTTTGCGCGGCGCCACGCCGGCTTGGGTGCCAGACGCGGCTCGTTCGCGTCGGCTAGCGCGTCAACCTGCTCCATCATCGCGGCGCGCGGCATCGCCACGATGCGCCCGGTGATCTCGACCGCCAGATAATTCCATGTCGGCACTTCGTCCGGGCCCATGCCGTACCAGTCCGGGCTGACATAACCGTCGGGGCCGTCCACGACGATCATCGCGCCTGCCCCCTCCAGATACCGGGTAATCCGGTTGCCGCGCGCGACGTGAAACGCGATTGCATCCGGCGTCCCGGCCAGCGTCACGGGCAAATGTGCGACCATGGGGCCCTCCGGGGTCGCGGCGAACAAACGGGCAAAGCCGCGATCGGCGACATAGGCGCGCATCGCGCCCATATCCTCCCACCGAAACGCAGGATTGGGGTGCATCAGGCGCCGCTCCCCCGGCTGCGCCGTTCGCCGCGCCGTTCCTTGCGCACCGTCTTGGCATGCGCCTTCGCCTTGGCCTTCAGCTGCGCCCGGCTCGGCGGCGGCGGCGCGTCGTCGATCATCATCGCATCGCCCTGCGCCACGTCGAAGCCCAGCGTCGCCATCGATTCGGCGATGTGATCGGGCAAGCCGGCGGTGACGTCGATCCGCCCACCATCGGGGTGGTCGATGCGGATGCGGCGTGCGTGCAGGTGCATCTTGCGGCTGATCCGCCCGCTCAGGAACGCCTCCGGCCCGCCATATTTGCCGTCGCCGACGATCGGGTGGCCGATCGCCGCCATGTGCACGCGCAACTGGTGGGTGCGCCCGGTCAGCGGCTGCAGCTCGACCCAGGCGGCACGGTTGCCCGCGCGTTCGATCACGCGATAGCGGGTGCGCGCCGCCTGCCCCTCCGCCTCGTCGACATGCATCTTCTCGCCGCCCGTCCCCGGCTGCTTGGCGATCGGCAGGTCGATATAGCCGTCCTCGATCTGCGGCACGCCGACGACCAGCGCCCAATAGACCTTGCGGGCGCTGCGCCCCGAAAAATGCTTGGAGAAGAACGCCGCCGCCCGCGCGGTGCGCGCGAGCAGCAGCGCGCCCGACGTGTCCTTGTCCAGCCGGTGGACGAGCTTGGGCCGCGCCTCGAGCTCGAAGGTCAGCGCGTCGAGCAGCCCGTCGACATGCGACGTCGTCTTGGTGCCCCCCTGCGTCGCGAGGCCCGGCGGCTTGTTGAGCACGATCGCCTGCGCGTCGCGATGGATGACCATCGCCTGCGCCAGCTCGACCTCCTCGGCCGATAGCGGCTTGCGCGCCGGCTTGGCCCGCGCCGCGGTGTCGGGCTTTTCGGGCTCGGCGGGCGGCACGCGCAGCACCTGGCCCGCGGCCAGCCGGTCGCCCGGCGTCGCGCGCGCGCCGTCGACGCGCAACTGGCCGGTGCGCGCCCAGCGCGACACGGTGTTGAAGCTCGCTTCGGGCAGGTGCCGCTTGAACCAGCGGTCGAGCCGGATGCCGTCGTCATCGGCGGCGACGGTGAACTGGCGGACCTCGCGCGCGCCCTCGCTCATGCCAGCCCCCTGACGATCGACAGGCCCGCGAACAGCGCCAGCACCGATCCCACCACCGACACCAGCGCATAGCCGATCGCCGGTCCCCATGCGCCGCGCTCGATCAGGGTCACGACGTCGAGCGAAAAGGCCGAGAAGGTAGTGAAGCCCCCCAGCACGCCGACCGCGATCAGCAGCCGTGCCGGCTCGCCCGCGGTCGCCGGCCCGCGCGCCAGCCACGCCGCCACCGCGCCCATCGCCAGCCCGCCGCCCAGATTGACGATCAGCGTCCCCCACGGAAGCGCGGGCCCGAACGAAGCGAGCGCGGCGCGGCCGACCAGGTAGCGTGCGGCCGACCCGATCGCGCCGCCGATCATTACAAGAACGAGATTAGGCATCTGGCGCTGCCGTAGCGCGTATCGGCCTTCAGGGAAATGGCCGCGCGCCGCGACGGCGACGCGACGCGCTCACGCCCCGCGATTGGCGACCAGGTCGATTTCGGTGCCGCCTTCGCGCCGCGCGCTCAGGAACACGACATAGGCCGCGCCGTCGCGCTCGCGCACGCCGCCCAGCACGTGCTGCGCGCCGTCGCGCTGACGCTCGGCACTGTAGCCCGCCTTGGTCGCGCGCGCCTGATACCAGTCGATCGCCTTCTCCACCGGCAGCGCGGTCGTGAAATTGACGACGCGCAGCGCGCAATCGCCCTTGGCATTGCCCGCCGCCTCGATCAGCCGCGCATCGGGCGTCATCGGCAGGTCGCGGGGCAGCTTTTCGGCCCATTGCGGCGAATAGTCGACTTCGGTCGCGCAGGCGGCGGCGTTCTTTCGTCCCTTCGCGAGTGCGCCGGGCGTCGCCGCCGGCGCATTGTCGGTCGCCGCGCCGGCGACGCGCGGGTCGACGACGATTCCCGCATCGGTCGCATTGGCGGCGGCTGGCGCCGCGGTGCGGTTGTCCCCTTCCAGCAGGGCATCGTCGAGCGCGACCAGCGCATTGTCCGGTTCGGACTGGCACGCGGCCAGCCCCAGTACGAGCAGCGCCGCGCCCGTCGCGCGCAAAAGGGAATGCGTCATCCAAACAGCTCCTGCATCATCGCACGAGCCTTGAGTCGCGAAGGTTAAGAAAGTCTGTGCAAAGACAGTTAATTGATAAAATTTCTGTTAACGCCCGCAGCCAGGCCCTAAGGGTCGGCCGTACGGAGGAACCGCCATGCTGAACCTGATCTCGATTCTCATCGGCATCGTCGCGCTCGCCTTGGTCGCGGTCGCGTTCTTCCCGCTGCTCGGCTGGGCCAACTGGCTAATCCTGCCCTTCGCGGTGGTCGGCGCGGGTATCGGCGCGCTGTCGAGCTCGAATTCCGGGCGCAACCTCAACCTCGTCGTGCTGGTGATCGGCACGCTGCGCCTGATCCTCGGCGGCGGTATCTTCTGATCCCGCGCGGCACGTGGCCGCGAGGCATACGAGCCTTTCTTGGTGGACGGCGTTGCATGATGGCTGGCAAAGGTGGCTGGATGCCCCGTGAGGATTCGAACCTCAATTAACGGAGTCAGAGTCCGTGGTCTTACCTTTAGACGACGGGGCAATCGCGGGCGGCTCTAAAGCGCGCGTCGGGAGGGGTCAAGGGGGCGGCGATGTGGCCGTGGCGGCGCCGCTTGCCCGCGCGTCGACATTGCGATAGCCTTTGTCCCAAGCGCCGAGCAGCGACTTCGCTGTGACGGAAGAACCGAAGTGAGTATGCAATGGGGGAAAGTCCCGCCCATCTGCCGCCATCGCGGCGACCGGGCCCCCGTAACCCCGGGGGCCAGCAGCGGCCACGCACCGCCGAACCACGTCCGCCCGAACCCCGCGCCCCGCGGCATCATCCCGGCCTCTACGCCGCGCTGGATCTGGGCACCAACAATTGCCGGCTGCTGATCGCGCGGCCGCAGCGCGAGGGCTTCGCGGTCGTCGACGCCTTTTCGCGCATCGTCCGGCTGGGCGAGGGGCTGGCGTCGAGCGGCCGGCTCAGCGATGCGGCGATCGAGCGGACGATCGCGGCCTTGCGCATCTGTGCCGACAAGCTGCGCCGCCGCCAGGTCACGCTCGCCCGCTCGGTCGCGACCGAGGCATGCCGGCGCGCCGCCAATGGCGCGGCCTTCATCGCGCGGGTGCAGGAGGAAACCGGCATCCGGCTCGACATCATCAGCGCGGAGGAAGAAGCGCGGCTTGCGGTCCTGGGCTGCCACAATCTTCTCGAAGCCGGCGACGGCCCGGCGCTGGTGTTCGACATCGGCGGCGGGTCGACCGAACTGGTGCTGATCGACGGCCATGCCGACCGCTTCCGCGTGCTCGACTGGCACAGCGCGCCATGGGGCGTCGTGTCGCTGACGGAGGCGCATGGTGGCGGCGACGGCACCGATGGCGCCGCCCGCGCGGCCGCCTATCGCCGAATGCGCGAAGTGGCGAGCGCGGCCTTCGCGCCCTTTGCGGCGCGGCTCGACGCGCGCGGGATCGCCGACGGGCCGCCGCTGCGCATGCTCGGCACCAGCGGCACGGTGACGACGCTGGCCAGCGTCCACCTGGCGCTCGCCAGCTATGACCGCGCCCAGGTCGACGGGCTGACCGTGAGCGCCGATGCCATGCGCGCGATCAGCACGCGGCTGGCCGGCCTCGACCTCAACGATCGCGCCGCCATCCCGTGCATCGGCCAGGAGCGCGCCGACCTGGTCGTCGCGGGCTGCGCCATCCTCGAATCGATCCTCGATCTGTGGCCGGCCGAACGGCTGGGCGTCGCCGATCGCGGCATCCGCGAAGGCATTTTGCGCCGGTTGATGCAGGGCGGCACCGCGTGAGCCGCAACATCGGCCGCCCCGGCCATCAGCGGGTGCGCACCGCGCGCGGACGCAGCGCCCAGTCGACGCGATGGCTGGAACGCCAATTGAACGACCCCTATGTCCGCCGCGCCAAGGCGGAGGGCTATCGCAGCCGCGCCGCCTACAAGCTGATCGAGCTCGACGAACGCTTCGGCTTGCTGAAGGGCGCGCGCCGCGTCGTCGACCTGGGCATCGCGCCGGGCGGCTGGGCACAGGTGGTGCGCAAACAGGTACCCCAGGCGGCGATCGTCGGCATCGACCTGTTGCCCGTCGACCCGATCGACGGCGTGACGATCCTGCAGATGGATTTCCTGTCCGATCGTGCGGTCGAGCTGCTGGTCGAGGCGCTGGGCGGCCCCGCCGACATCGTGCTGTCCGACATGGCGGCGAACACCGTCGGCCACCCCCAGACCGACCATCTGCGCACCATGGCGCTGGTCGAGGCAGGTTCGGATTTCGCCTGCGACGTCCTGCGCCCCGGCGGCGCGTTCGTCGCCAAGGTGCTGGCGGGCGGGGCGGACAACACGCTCGTCGCCGGGCTGAAGCGCAATTTCGCGACCGTCAAGCACGCCAAGCCACCGGCGAGCCGCAAGGATTCATCCGAATGGTATGTGATCGCCCAAGGCTTCAAGGGCCGGTCGACTGCAAGCGACAGCTAGCATCGCCCCGGCCGAGGGGCTGCCGGCACAAAGCGTGCGTCCGAAGAAAGCGTCACCCGCGCACCACCGCCCCGCTGTCGTCACCCCGGCACGAGGTCGGGTGACGGCTCACCGCGTGCATGGCCAAGACGCGTCGCCCCGGCGCAGGCCGGGGCCGCTGGCAAATGTTGCGCTACAGTGGATAGCGGTCCCGGCCTGCGCGGTTCCCCGCAAAGTAATGGTTTGCGGGAGCCCCTGCGCCGGGGCGACGTTCTAAATCAGCGACTCAACCGTCGTAGTCGCCACCCAGATTCTGGTTGCGCGGCGGCGCGGCCGCGGTGAGGCGCAGCGCCTCCGCCGACGCGGCGAGCGAGCCGACATCGTCGGGCGCTTCCTCGTCATCGACCTGGACGCGCTGCAGGCTGGAGACGACCGCTTCCTCGAGATGGTCGGGACGGATCGTTTCCTCGGCAATCTCGCGCAGCGCCACCACCGGGTTCTTGTCGCGATCGCGGTCGATCGTCAGCTCCGCACCGCCCGAAATCTGCCGGGCGCGCTGCGCCGCCAGCAGGACGAGATCGAACCGGTTGGGAACCTTGTCGACGCAATCTTCGACTGTCACGCGCGCCATGCCACGCTTCCTTCGCTTACGGAATTCGGGAAAGGCGAGCAGGTAGATCGATGGGCGCGCAATGTCAACGTCATGCCCCCGCCCGCGCCGCGCGCCGCCCGCCACCCTCGACTTGCGTCGCCGGCCGATCGACCCCACAGCATCGCCATGGACGACACCGTGCGCCCCGATCCTGTCTTCACGGTCGCGGGCAACCGGCTGCGCCTGCTCGAAACCGGCGAGGCGCGGCTGGCGGCGCTGCTGGAGCTGATCGACGGGGCACAGACCTCGCTCGACCTGCTCTATTACATCTTCGAGGACGATCCGGTGGCGACGCGCATCCGCGATGCGATTGCCGCCGCCGCCCGGCGCGGCGTCGCGGTCGCGCTGATCATCGACGGGCTGGGCAGCGCGGCGGCCGACCGCGCGGGCTTCTTTGCGCCGCTCGAACAGGCCGGGGTCGACCTGACCCGCTTCCTGCCCAAATTCGGTCGCCGCTACCTGCTGCGCAATCACCAGAAGCTCGCGCTCGCCGATCGCAGCCGCGCGATCATCGGCGGGTTCAACATCGGGGAGGATTATTTCGGCGCCGCGGCCGGCCTCAACTGGCGCGACCTGGGCCTGTGGGTCGAAGGCGACGCGGCGGCGCGGCTGGCGGGCTATTTCGATGCGCTGCAACGCTGGGCGCGGCGTCCCCGCGCACCCGTGCGCGCGCTGACCCGGCTGCTGCGCGCGTGGAGCGAACCCGAAGGCGTCACCCGCTGGCTGATGGGCGGGCCGACGCGACGCCTGTCGCCCTGGGCGCGCGTCGTCCGCCGCGAACTGACCCACGCGCGGCGCATCGACCTGATCGCCGCCTATTTCGCGCCAAGCCCGTCGATGCTGCGCCGCCTGGGCCGCGCGGCGGCACGCGGATCGCGCGTGCGCATCGTCCTGCCGTCGGTCACCGACAATTATCCGGCGATCTGGGCATCGCGCTTCACCTATCGCGGGCTGGTGCGCCGCGGCGTCGCCATTCACGAATATCTGCCGACCAAACTGCATACCAAGCTGCTGCTGATCGACGATGTCGTGCATATCGGCTCGGCCAATTTCGATATCCGCAGCCTCTTCCTCAACCTCGAGCTGATGCTGCGGATCGAGGATCCCGTCTTCGCGGCGCATGTCCGCGCCTACGTCGACGGCGAAGTCGCGATGTCCGAGCCGATCACGCCCGACTGGCTGGCCGCACGCGGATCGTGGCTGGAGCGCGTCAAGCAGCTCGCCGCCTATTTCGTGATGGCCGTGCTCGACCCGACCGTGGCGCGGCGGCTCAACATCGGTCGGCGCGATCCATGATGCGGGGCCCCAGGCACGCACCCGCCTGACCCGCACGCCCGCCTTGATCCGGCGCCCGGCAGCACCGCTGGCAGGCGCGCACCCGCCTGCAACCTCGCGCGCGGCATCCGGATGCACCGGCAGCCACACCGCGCACCGCCCGCCGGCGCTGTCCTGCACCGCCGGTCGCCCTAGGCCGCCGCGATGCCCGATTGCTTCCCCGTCGCATCCACGCCCGCCGGCCGATGCACGGATGGGCGTACAACCTCGCACAGCCCGCAACTTCGCAACAATATTGCGCGCCAGCCCGCGGCCGATCCGCGCCGCAGACGAACCGGGGCGCGGTTCCCCCCGAAACCGCGCCCCGCACGCTGGCCCGACAGGGCCGATAAATTTTCGGGTTCAGGCGACCTTGGTGTCGGTGGCCACGCCTTCGTCGGTGTCGCGCAGCACATAGCCGCGGCCCCACACCGTCTCGATGTAATTCTCGCCGTCGGTCGCCATGCTCAGCTTCTTGCGCAGCTTGCAGATGAAGACGTCGATGATCTTGAGCTCGGGCTCGTCCATCCCACCATACAGGTGGTTGAGGAACATTTCCTTGGTCAGCGTGGTGCCCTTGCGCAGCGAAAGCAGCTCGAGCATCGCATATTCCTTGCCGGTCAGGTGGACGCGCGCGCCGTCGACTTCGACCGTCTTGGCGTCCAGGTTGACCGCGAGCTTGCCGGTGCGGATCACCGACTGCGAATGGCCCTTGGACCGGCGGACGACCGCGTGGATGCGGGCGACGAGTTCCTCGCGGTGGAACGGCTTGGTGACATAATCGTCCGCGCCGAAGCCGAACGATCGCACCTTAGAATCCATTTCGTTGATGCCCGACAGGATCAGCACCGGCGTCTGCACCCGCGCCACCCGCAGCTTCTTCAGCACGTCATAGCCGTGCATGTCGGGCAGGTTCAGGTCGAGCAGGATGATGTCGTAATCATAGAGCTTGCCGAGGTCCAAGCCCTCTTCGCCCAGGTCGGTCGTATAGACGTTCAGGCCCTCGGTGGTGAGCATCAGCTCGATGGCCTTGGCGGTGGTCGGCTCGTCCTCGATCAACAACACACGCATGGTTGTCCCCTTGCCCCGTGAAACGAGCCCGGCGCCGTTCGACGGCCCCGACCACGCATTAAGGTCATGCATTAACCTAACCCGATTTGAAGGCAAAAGGTTAATTTGGTCCTAATTGGCTGGAAACCACGAGTCGTTACGAATCCGTCAGCATCGGCGACGCGGTGTTGGCGCTCAGGCAGAGCTGGCGGAACCGCTGCGCGAAAAAGGCGATCAGCAGTTCGACCCGCGCCGGGCGCAGGGTGCCGGGGGGCGTGAGCAGATGGAGCGCGATGCCACTGCCCGCCCAGTCGGGCAGGATCGATTCGAGTGTGCCGCGGCGCAGGTCGTCGTCGACGATGAAGTCGGGCAGGCGCGCGATGCCCAGCCCCGCCCGCAGCGCCGGCAGCATCGCGTCGCCACTGTCCGCGCGCAGCGGTCCGGCCGGGCGCACCGCGGCTTCCTCGGTGCCGCGGCGGAAGTGCCAGACGCTGGGATTGGCTATGTTGGTATAGGCGATACAGGCATGGCGGGCGAGCTCGGCGGGATGCGCGGGACGCCCGTTGCGGTCGAGATAGTCGGGGGAAGCGACGATATGCGTGGTCACCGGCGCGAGGCGGCGTGCGCGCAGCGAGCTGTCGGGCAGGTCGGCGATGCGCAGCGCGATGTCGAATCCCGCTTCGACAATGTCGATGCGCGCATCCGACAGGCTGAGGTCGATCGAGATTCCCGGATGGGCGACAAGGAAGTCGGCGACCGCGGGCGCAACATAGCGAAGGCCGAAGGTCATGGGCGCGGCGACCCGCACCAGCCCGCTCGGCGCAGTCGCGGATTCGCGGGCGGCTTCCTCGGCGGCCTCCCCCATCGCCAGGATCTGCGCCGCGCGTTCGGCGAGATCGCGGCCATTGTCGGTCAGCGTCAGCTTGCGCGAGGTGCGGTGGAACAGCGTCGTGCCCAGCCGCGTCTCCAGCCGCGACACCGCCTTGGAGATCGTCGCCTTGGAAACGCCCAGTGCCTGCGCAGCGCCGCTGAACGAACGGTGCTCCACCACCTTGGCGAACATGGCCCAGGATTCGAAATCGGGCAGCGCCATCATCATCTCCCGAAACGATGCGTTTCGATCGTTTCCATTTACGTCGCGATCCTGGTCCCTAACTAGGCACCACGCAATGGAGAAATCGCCATGATTGACCAGAGACCCTTTGAAACCCTCGGCCATGCCGACCATGGCTGGCTGAATGCACGGCATCACTTCTCGTTCGCCAGCTATTATGACCCCGCCCGCATGGGCTGGGGCGCGATCCGGGTGTGGAACGATGACGAAATCGCCGCCAACAGCGGCTTTCCGCCCCACCCCCATCGCGACATGGAAATCATCACCTATGTCCGCTCGGGCGCGATCACCCATCAGGATTCGATGGGCAACCAGGGCCGCACCGGGGCGGGAGATGTCCAGGTGATGTCGGCGGGCACCGGGGTACGCCACGCGGAGTATAATCTGGAAGCGGAGACCACCCGGATCTTTCAGATCTGGATCGAGCCCGATGCGCCCGGCGGTTCGCCGAGCTGGGGCGCCAAGCCGTTTCCGAAGGACGAACGCTCGGGCCGCTTCGTGACGCTGGCGTCGGGCTTTGCCGAGGATGGCGACGCGCTGCCCATTCGCGCCAACGCGCGGGTGCTTGGCGCAACGCTGAAGGCGGGCGACCAGGTGACCCATCAGGTCGGCGCGGGCCGCCACGCCTATCTGGTCCCCGCCACCGGAGCGATCGACATCGACGGCGTGCGGACCAACGCCCGCGACGGCGTCGCGCTGTCGGGCGGCCAGAAGGTGACGATCACCGCCATCGAGGACGCCGAAATCGTCCTGGTCGACGCCCGGTAAACTGCGTGAACCGGCCCGTGCCGCGGGCCCATCAAGGAGAATGACAATGGCCAAGGTTCTGGTGCTCTACTACTCGTCCTACGGACATATCGAGAAGATGGCCGACGCGATCGCCGACGGTGCGCGCGGTGCGGGCGCCCAGGTCGACGTGCTGCGCGTGCCCGAAACCGCGCCCGCCGAGGTCGTCGCGGCGGCGCATTTCAAGACCGAAAGCGCGCATGGCGTGATCGGCAGCGTCGAGGAACTGGCCAATTACGACGCGATCGTTATCGGCGCCCCGACCCGTTTCGGACGGATGCCGAGCCAGATGGCGTCGTTCCTCGACCAGGCCGGCGGCCTGTGGTTCCGCGGCGCGCTCAACGGCAAGGTCGGTGGTGCCTTCACCTCGTCCGCGAGCCAGCATGGCGGACAGGAAGTAACCCTGTTCTCGATCCTGACGAACCTGATGCACTTCGGCATGACGATCGTCGGTCTTGATTATGGCTTTCAGGGCCAGCTGGGCGTCGATGAAGTGAAGGGCGGATCGCCATATGGCGCGACCACCATCGCCGACGGCGACGGCAGCCGACAGCCGTCCGCGGTCGAGCTGGACGGGGCGCGCTATCAAGGCCGCCGCATCGCCGAAGTGGCCGTGAAGCTGCACGGCTGACGCGCGGCCGGCG
The DNA here is from genome assembly GCF_001557005.1 of Sphingomonas sp. CCH15-F11. NCBI lineage: Bacteria > Pseudomonadati > Pseudomonadota > Alphaproteobacteria > Sphingomonadales > Sphingomonadaceae > Sphingomonas > Sphingomonas sp. CCH15-F11. The sequence goes on from NZ_LSKG01000037.1 coordinate 40,523, forward strand.
CCGCTGCACGCCCCCGGGTCCCCCTCCCCGACCGGCGGCAGCGGCGCCAACCCTTTTCCAATCCCGGCAAACCTGCGAAGGGAGCGCGATGCTGACCGATCGCGTTCTCTTCATCGACGGCGAGGCGCTGGTGCTGGACAAGCCCGCCGGCCTGCCGGTCGATCGCCCCCGCGATCGCAGCGCCAGTGTCGAGGCGATGCTGGACGAGCTCACCTTCGGCTTCCAGCGCGCGCCGCACCCGGTCCACCGGCTCGACCGCGACACCAGCGGCTGCCTGTTGCTGGCGCGCAACCCAAAGGCGCACAAGCGCTTCCAGCAGGCGTTCGAGGGCGGCGCGGTCGTGAAACATTATCTGGCCGTCCTGGACGGCGTACCGGATGCCGATACAGGCACCGTCGACCTGCCGCTCGCCAAGGTGAGCACGCGCGAGGCCGGGTGGCGCATGGTCGGTTCCGCCGACGGCAAGCCCGCGCGCACGCACTGGCGGCGCATCGCGGCAGTCGACGGCCGCGCGCTCGTCGCGTTCCGGCCCGAGACCGGGCGCACGCATCAGATTCGCGTCCACGCCGCCGAGGGGATCGGGATCGCGGTCGCCGGCGACCCCATCTATGGCCGGCCGATCGCGCAGACACTGACCTTGCTCCACGCGCACCGCCTGGTCGTGCCGCGCGCCGGCAAGCCTGCGGTCGCCGCGCACGCGCCGCTGCCCGCCCGGTTCACCGCGCTCGGCTTTGCCGAGCCCGCTGCGGAGGACGACGGTGATTGACGCGGCTGCGCTGGAGTCCGCGGTGGTCGAGGAACGCTTTCTCGCGGCGACCGGACCCGGCGGGCAGAATGTCAACAAGGTCGCGACCGCGGTTCAGCTGCGCATCGACGCGTTCCGTCTGGGCCTGCCGCCGCACGCCTGGCAGCAGCTGAAGCAGCTGGCGGGCGGCAAGCTGACCGCGGCGGGCGAACTGCTGATCGTCGCGCGGCGGTTCCGCACGCAGGAGGCCAACCGCGCCGATGCCCGCGAACGCGCGCTGGCGCTGCTGGCGCAGGCGCATGTGCGTCAGGCCCGCCGCGTCGCAACCAAGCCGAGCCGCGCGGCCAAGGCGCGGCGCGTCGACGCGAAAAAGGGGCGCGCGCAGATCAAGGCCGGACGGGCGCGCGTGCGCGACGAATAAGCCGGGTCAGTAGGGCGGCGCCTGGACCGCACGCTGGCTGCGCGCGGCATTGGCCCACCATTCAAGGTCATCGGCGAAGCGCGGAAATGTTGCTTCGAGCGCGGCGCCGCCGTCGCCCATCGGCTTGCCCGCGGCATCGAGCGCCCCGGTGATCCCGCCCACCGTCACCGTGCTGGAAATCACCACCATACCCATTTCGGACAGGGTGCCGTGCCAGACGAGTCCGGCACGTGCACCCGCCAGTCGTCCCGCCGAATAGCTGATGATCGCGGCGGGTCGCCAGAACCATTCCTCGAGGAAATGGTCGGTCAGGTTCTTCAATCCGGGCTGGACACCCCAATTATATTCTCCAACGACGAAAACAAAACCATCGGCATCGCGGATCTGTCCGGCCAGTTCGGCCATCGCCGGCGGGGCGGTGCCGGGCGCATATTCCTTGTGCATCCGGTCGAGCATCGGCAGGCCGACCGCCTGCGCGTCGACCAGCCGGCTGTCATGGCCACGCGCCGCAAAGCGGTCGACCGCATAGCGCGCGAGGCGGATGCCCGCGCGATCCGATCGATAGGAACCGTAGAAAGTCAGTAGCTTGAGCGGTTTCATCGTCGCGGTGCCCCCGGGGTTCATCAGGCGGGTCGATCGGTCGGGTGTCCTCCCCTGTCCGTCCCAACCCGCCTGCCATCGGATCGATCCCGACCGATGTCTTGCAGCAAACTGCCACGGCGACCGAGACCGAAAACCGACGATGGCGGAGCTGCGGCGATCGTCCCGCATTCGCACGACTCGGCGCTCGGAGTCGCTCGGGCGGCCGCCTCGCGCAATTTGATACCATACAGCCGCGGGGCCAGTCGGTTTAGACATGGGCCATGGGGTATGCAGCCATCGCTTCGCCGCTTCGGGACACCACCGGCGCATCCCCGGGGGAACAGATTTGGCGACGTCGCGCAGTCAGTTAGGCGGTGGCCACCTCAATCCGTTGCAATGGCGCGGGTTCGAGGCGAGCACGGGCGTCATCGATTTCGGTCCGCATCACCTCGACCGCGCCATCATCCAGCAATGGACCGGCAGCGATGCGGAGATGCGCCAGCCCGCGCTCGACCATCACCTGTTCGTGCTCCATCAGGGCGGGCCCAAACGCGTGGTGCGAAAGGGGGCCGGCCAGACCCGGGACGAGATCGTCGCGCTGAACAGCTGCACCACCGTCGAAAGCGGCAGCAGCTATCACTGGAACACCGAGGGCCCGATCGCCTTTGCCCATATCTATGTGCGCCCCGACCGGTTCGGCGAGATGGTCGGGGAAGCGTTCAATCGCGATCCGGCAAATGTCCGGCTCGCCGAACGCATCGGCCAATATGACCCGCTGACCGCCAACCTGTTCAACGCGGTGCTGGCGGCCCGCGATCAGCCGGACTGGAGTGCGCTGGCGGAACCCTATCTGGACGCGCTGATCGTGCGGCTCGCCTCGCTCGCCACCCAGGGCGGCAGCTTCGTGCCGCCGCCCCGGCTGACGCTGGCCCCGCACACGGTGCGCCGCGTGCGCGAATATATCATGGCCAACCTGGCCAACCGGATCACGCTGGATGATCTGGCGATGGTGGCTGGCTATAGCCGTTATCATTTCGTCCGGGCGTTCCGGATCAGCGCCGGCTACCCGCCCTATGCGTATCTGATCCGGCAGCGCATCGAACATGCCTGTGCACTGCTTGCCGGCGGCGACCTGCCGATCGCGGAGGTCGCGGTGCAATCGGGCTTTTCGTCGCACGCACAGTTTTCGACGCGGTTCAGGGAGGTGATGGGCATCTCCCCGGTCGAATATCGACGCCACCGGGGCTGGCGTGCGCCAGACCCCGGCGACCCGGCCGCTGATGTCGCTGTGGACGATCAGAAGCCCTGAACGAGCTGGAAGATGAAGCGTTCGCGGAAGGAATTGTCCGGATCGGTCAGCGGGATCTCGATCCCCGCCAGCGCGAACAGGTTGCCGCCCAGATGCGTGCGCACGCCGGGGGTGATGCTGACATAACTGCCCGGGCCGCTGAGCGATTCACGCCAATTGCCCGAGATGTACCAGGTCAGATCGCCGAGTGGTGCCTTGTCATGATCGGTAAAGGTCTGGCCGATCGCGAAGTTGAGCGCGAAGCTCTCATCCACGCCCGAATCCGGAAATGCGTACGACACGCGGCCGCGGAGCGCGAAACCGCTCCCGACGTCGGTCCAGAAATTGAGCTGGGGTTCGGCCGCGAAGACACCGCCACCGACGTCGCGCGACCCGACCGGGATACGCCAGCCGACGCCGGCATTGACGGAGAGGTTACGGTTTTCGAGCAACATCACCTGGGTGGTGATCGTCGCGTCGCCGACATCGGATTCCCCCCCAACGTCGCGATAGAAGGGCAGTTCGGTGCCGATCCAAAACCGCCGCGACAGCGGATAGTTGAAGCGCGCCAGCACCTCGTGCGTTTCCGCGGTCGCGTCGGTGTAGGAATAAGCGAGATGCGCTTCACGCGTGAAAAAGCCGTCCGCGGTCGCCAGCCAGCCCTGCCGGGGCGCACCGCTGTCACCATTGGGCACCGGAATCCACGGCGCGGTCAGTTCGCCGAAAAAGTCCTTCGTCAGCGGCGTCCATTCCTCCGACTGGGCGAATGCGGGTGTCGCACCCCCCAGGCCGGCGATGACGGCGGCCATTGCAAGATATTTCATTGTTGAGCTCCCGATAAACTGGGTGACCCAACCGATTTATGCTGCGCAGCAAACCATGTATTTCGTGCAATGTCGCAATTATCAAAATCGTGCGTCGGCCGGTCTCCGCGTCAGGAGAGCACGACCCGCCGGTAGCGACCGGGCGGCATTCCCATCGCCTTGCTGAACGCAGCGGTGAAATGCGCCTGGCTGGAAAAGCCGCACGACAGGGCAAGTTGTGCAAGCGGCACTTCGCCGGCGGCGAGCATCCGGCAGGCCTCGCTCAACCGGCGATGGCAGACGAACTGATAGGGCGTCTGGCCGGTTGCGCGCTTGAACACCCGCGCAAAATGGAAGATCGAAAGCCCGGCGACGCGCGCCAGGTCGGTCAGCGCGATGTCGCGTGACAGGTTCGCCTCGATAAACTCGATCACCCGGTTGAGCCGGAGCGGCGTCAGGTAGATGCGATCGGCCTCCGCAACGCGATGCGCCGCATCCTGACGGATCATCGTCGCCGCGATCGCGCGCACGATGCCGTCGAGCATGACATCGGCCGCGAAACCCGGCGTTCGTACCTCCCCGACCAGGAAACGCACGAGCTGCGCGAGCCGCGCATTGGGCTCGGTGTGGATCGGCTCGAGTTCCGTCGTGCCCATTTCGGCAGCCGCGCTGCCCAGCAGGCTGCTCGGAAACGAGATCAGCAACGCCGCCTGTTCAGGCGGGCATTCGACGATCGATTCATAGCCGTGCGGGATGAAACTGATGTCGTCGCGGCGCAGCGGCGCGCGCACCCATTTGCCGCCTTCAAAGCGATCATACTGACCGCTTCCGTTCAGGTTCATCGCGAGCAGATCATAGTCGTCGCGCTTCATCACGGCGCGAGCCCGCGCCTCCCCTTCGACGTTGACGGCGATGTGGCGCACCACCGTGATCGTCGATGAAGAAGCACTCAGCAATTCCGCCTTCGGCGGCCCCGAAAAGCGGATTGAATCATAACATGTCTTACCGGTCGCGCCGCCGTAACGCAGCACGTTGCCAGGATCCGCGCGTTCCATGCGGTCCTCCATTCAACGGCGCAGAACCGGGCAACCCTCACCCGTTACGCCGTGGAAACAAGATATCCTGACGACGCCGACGCTTCAACGCGGCAGCGATGCCGGTGCCCAGAAAAGGGCAAAATGGCAAAACCGTGAAAAGGTCGTGCCCGCGATCAATTCATCTTTGCGGGGATCACGGCGGGCGATAGTCGAAGGAGCATCATCGGCCGCAGATGAAAGGTCGACAGCCCTGCGACGACGAACGGCATCGACATGACGAGCGCGTGCGTCGTGTCCCGGTCCGATGGGCAAAGCAATTCCAGTTCGGTCCCCGCCGTATTGCATAAAGCCAAGATAAACTGGCCTCTCCGGCACCAGTCGAGCAACGTCGCCCGCTCTGCCTCGTCGTAGAAGGCGACCTCGTCCGGCGAAGGATTCTCGATCAGCCGCAAGGTCACGAGGGTCAGGTCCGGGGGGATTTCCACCGGCTGCGGGTGCTCCAGGTCCTGAAAGAACAGCCGTCGCCAGGGCATCGCGCGCACCTTCCAAAGCAAGAACATACCGGCGTGGCGACCACCCGGCCTTTCGCGATATTGCGTCGTCCGGCTTGGTTTTAGCGGAATTTGCTGCGCGATCACGCGGCAAGTTCGCGCAAAAGCGGTGCCAATGCGAAAGCCCCGCGGTCGCCGGCTCTCTAATCATGCGTCAGTGGCACCGATCGAGTCGGGCCGCGAACCAACGAATCGATCGAAGGATAGGGACATCATGCCAAGAGTTTTCACCCGTCAGCTGTGTGCGTTTGCCAGCGTCGGTGCCGTCGCCTTGGGCGCGATCAGCCCCGCCGCCGCCGAAGTCGTGGTCCGTGGCAAGGAAGGCAAGCCGCTCGACGAAATCCGTCAGGCGCCGGGCTCGATCTACCCCGATCTGCGCACCATCGTCGCGCAGCCCTCCCCCCTCGGAGGTGAAGCCCGAATATCTGGGCCCGGTGGTGATGCTGAAGTCAGCGCATATCGACCTGGAAAAGGGCACGGCCACCCTTCCGCTGCGCAAGGGCAAGCTGAAGAACGGCACCCCGGTGTGGTTCATCATCACCGACACGACCGACGAAAACCTCTCGAACCTGCACGGCGTCAACTATGCGCCGAAGATGGCCTATGGCCTGACGGGTCGCGGCGCTCGCCGCGCGACCATCGAAAAGGACGGGTCGTTCACCTTTGAAAGCGGCAGCGTCGATTTCAAGCCGGTGCTGGGCGTCACGCCCGGACCCGCCAACGCCCCGTTCCCGCCGGCCAAATTCCAGCCGGGATCGGTCGGTGACGCGACCTATACGCCGATGGTCTATGTCGAAAACTCGGCCAAATCGGTGATCCTGAACGCGCCGGTGGTCAGCCAGGCCAGCGAAGCCGAACTGAACGCGATGTGCGCAGGCAATGTCGATCACAGCAAGGTGCACGACAAGGTCGTCGCCATCTGTCCGCGTGACGAGACCGTGACGCTGTCGATGACGCTGGGTTTCACCTTCGACAAGCCGATCCAGTATCTCTCGACCGAAGCCAACAACCCGCTGGTCGCCGCGCTGGAGAATGCGACGTTCGCGCCTGCACTCGAAGACCTGCCCTTCGCGCTCGAGGACGCATCGCCCGGCGAGTCGGCCGAGCGCATCGTCGTCGTCGTCAACGGCCCGACCGGCCTCGACAACCCGCATCGCCAGGGCCTGGTCAGCGCCCTGACCGACGGTCGGGGACCGCTCAACATTCTGGGCGGCATCCCGACGATCAATCTCGACTATTCGCCGATGTGGCGGCTGTTCCCCGCCGTCTGGACCGACGAAGCGATCAAGAAGGGCTATCGCTATCGCATGACGAGCGCGCTGCAGGCGGCCGAAATGTCGACGCGCGGCTACCTCAAGAGCCTTGACGGCGGTGATTTCCGCGCGGTCGGCTTCGTCGTCAACTGCCCCGTCGTGTACCGCATCAACTAACCCGGACACGACACTCCCAGCGGGGCGGCTTTCCCCCGGGCCGCCCCGCACCCCCCCTTTTTGTAGCGAGTACCGATGCCTGCACCCGCCACGTTGCGTCTCAGCGCGGCGCTTATCGTCGCGGGCATCTCCGCTCCGACGGTCGCGCTTGCCCGGCCCGGACAGGATGTCGTGCCGCCCCCGCCACCTGCCGAGGCGGCGGTGCCGACCGAGGACGCGGCACCGCCACAAGTCACAGACATGGACGACATGATGTCGACCGATGCACTGGAGACGATGGCGATCGACGAGGTGCCGCCCGACATCATCGTCACCGGCATGCGCACCAAGTCGCGCCGCGCCGATGTCGCGTCCGGGTCGACGCTGACGGCGGACGCGCTGGCGCGCAACGTCCGCGCGACGATCGGCGAGACGCTGGCACGGCTGCCCGGCGTGTCGTCCGCTTCCTTCGGCCCCGGCGCGTCGCGACCAACGTTGCGCGGCTTCAATGGCGAGCGCGCGCGACTGCTGATCGACGGGATCGGCAGCCTGGACGTGTCCAACACCAGCCCCGACCACGCGGTGGCGATCAATCCGATCGTCTCGGAACGCATCGAAATCCTGCGCGGGCCGACCGCGCTGCTCTATGCGTCGGGATCGACCGGCGGCGTGGTCAACAGCGTCACCAACCGCATTCCCCGCCGCCTGCCCGAGGGCGTCGACGGCGTGGTCAAGGCCGGCTTCGCCAGCGCGGCCAATGAACGCAGCATTGCGGCGGCGGTGAATGTCGGGGTCGGATCGAACATCGTGCTCCATGCCGATGGCCAGTTCCTGCGATCCGGGTTGCTCGAAACCGGCGGCTTCATCCTGGGTCCGACCCAGCGGGCCCAGGCGCTTGCGTCACCCGACCCGGCGGTGCGCGCGCTGGCCGATCTGGCCGGCGACCTGCCCAGTTCGGCCGCACGCACCTTCGAGATCGCGGGCGGCGCCTCGATCATCCTGCCGACGGGCCAGGTCGGCATTTCATTCGGCACGTTCGAAAGCGAATATGGCCTGCCCACCCGATTCTCGCTCGAGCCCGATGGCGCAGTGCTGGATTCGCGGATCGAGCTGGACCAGCAGCGCTTCGACCTGCGCTTCGAGTTCGACGGGCCGGCGGGGATCGAGACGATCCGCGGCCGCTTCGGCTATGCCGACTATGCGCATGACGAGATCCTGACCGACGACACGGTAACCGCCACCTTCCTGAACACGGCGTATGAGGGCCGGGTCGAAGCGGCCCTGGCCCCGATCGGCGCCTGGCAACCGACCTTCGGGGCCGTCCTATACCAGCGAAATTTCAGCGTCGTCGGCCCCGCACCACTGCTGCCGCCAAACCGGACATCGCAATTTGCTGCATTCATGCTGCACAGCATTTCGCTCGGCGAATGGCGGCTGGAGGGCTCCGCCCGCTACGAGCGGATCGAGGTCGAGGCCGACCGGGACGACATCCTGCGCAACCCCGTTTTCGATCGCGGCTATGACGCGGTTTCCTTTGCTGCGGGCGTCAATCGCCGCTTCGGCGTCTGGAACGTCGCGTTCAACGCCAATTACAGCCAACGCGCACCGGTGGTCGAGGAACTGCTGACCCAGGGCATCGACCCCGGCACTCAAGGCACGCTGCTCGGCAACACCGCGCTCGACCTGGAACGCAGCTATGGCGGCGAACTGATCGTGCGGCACGAGACCCCGAACTGGGCGCTGGGCGGCACGCTCCATTACACCGACTTTTCGAGCGCCATCTTCGCACGCGAGACGGGTGAGATCATCGACAACCTGCCCGTATTCAGCTTTGACCAGGTCGGCGCGACCTTCTGGGGCTTCGAGCTTGAGGGGCGCGTGCGCCTCGCCCGGTTCGCCGACTGGACGCTGATGCTCGATGGGCTGGCCGACTACAACCGCGCCACCCTGGCCGATGGCTCACCCTTTCCGCGCATCCCGCCCTTTCGCGCGCTGGGTGCGATCGGCGGCGAGAGCGGTACGCTCAGCCTGCGCGCCGAGCTCGAATATGTCGCGGCGCAGCGACGGCTGTCGCCGTTCGAGACGCCGACCGACGACTATGCGACCGTCAACCTGACCATGACGTGGCGGCCGGTTCCGACACGGCCCGAGCTCGCCTTTCAGCTCAGCGCCGACAATCTGTTCGATGCGACCGGGCGGCGCCACGCGAGCCTGCTCAAGGACTTCGCCCCAATCGCGGGCCGCGATATCCGGGCGAGCGTACGTTTCGGGTTCTGAAGATGACTGCGCGGAGATTGCAATGAGCGAGCCGAACGGAGCCACGCCGATGCGGCGGCAATTCTATGGCAGCGACGACGGGGCGTGGCGTGTATCGCGCCAGGTCGCCATCGTGGGGAGCGATGTCGACCGGGTGAGCCATATCGCGCAGCATCCGCCCGCCGCCTGGACGTGGATGCTTGCCGGGACGACCAGCAACCTGCGCTATACCACGCGCGAGGAACGTTCGGCGCTCGCCGCGCCGTTCGCGGGGCAGGAACCCGCGCCGAGCGACCGTGCGGTGCTGATCCCCATCCGCAAGTCCGCCGAATGGTGGGCGCTGGCGCAGGACGAGCGGCTCGCCATCTATCGTCGTGGACGCCACACGCCGATCGGGCTCGACCACCTGCCGCGCGTGCGCCGAACGCTGTTCCATTGCCGCGAACTGGGGGGCCCGTTCGATTTCCTGACCTGGTTCGAATTCGACCAGGGGTATGATGCCGGCTTTCAGGGGCTGCTCGACGCGTTGCGCGCGAGCGAGGAATGGGCGTTTGTCGAACGCGAGGTCGAATTCTGGCTGGAGCCCGAGCCGCGTTATGCATGATGTTGATGCGTGATCGGCATTTCCGTTCGCAGGTGCGGTAGAAGAAGCTTCACCGCGCGCGGCGTTGCCACGCACATCAAGCGGTCGGGAACCCCTAGCCATGCAGCGTCAGGTCATCGAACACACCAGCGTCGCCCCCGCACCGGCAGGCGAAACCGTCATCGCCGACCGGAAAGGTCCGGACCGCCGACCCCACATCGTCATCGTCGGCGCGGGCTTTGGCGGTCTGTCGCTGGTACGCAGCCTGCGCCGGACCGATGCGCGGATCACCGTGATCGACCGCCAGAACTACCACCTGTTCCAGCCCTTGCTCTATCAGGTCGCCACCGCCGGCCTGTCCCCCGCCGACATCGCCGCGCCGATCCGCAGCATCCTGTCCGACCAGCCCAATGCGCGTGTGTTGCTCGACGAGGTCACGGGCGTCGACAAGTCCGCCCGGCACGTCCTGCTGCGCCAGGGCGCACCGGTCAGCTATGACTATCTGGTCATCGGCACCGGCGCGCGCCACAGCTATTTCGGCCGCGACGAATGGGGCGATCTCGCGCCCGGGCTCAAGACCATCGACGACGCCACCCGGTTGCGACGATCGATCCTGCTGGCGCTGGAGCGCGCTGAGAACCTGCCCCCCGGCCCCGATCGCGACCGTGAGCTGACCTTTGTCATGATCGGCGGGGGGCCGACCGGCGTCGAAATGGCTGGCGCAGTCGCCGAGCTGACCCGCCACGCGCTGGGCAACGATTTCCGTGCGGTGATGCAGTCGAAGCCACGCATCCTGCTCATCGAAAGCGGCCCGCGGGTGCTCGGCACCTTTCCGGAGGCGCTGTCGGACTGCGCGCGCCGTTCGCTAGAGGGACTGGGCGTCGAGCTGCGCTTCGGCGCACCGGTGACCCGGATCGACGCGCAGGGGGTCGAGGTGGGCGGCGAGCGGATCGATTCGGCCTGTGTGATCTGGTGTGCCGGAGTGATGGCATCGCCCGCCGCGCAATGGCTGGGCGCCGAGACCGCCGACCGATCGGGCCGGGTCAAGGTCGAACCCGACCTGAGCCTGGCCGGGCATGACGACATCTTTCTGATCGGCGACGTCGCTGCGTGCCCCCAGGCCGACGGACGTCCGCAGCCGGGCGTCGCGCCCGCCGCCAAGCAGATGGGCGAGCATGTCGCCCGCACGCTCGCCGCCCGCATCGCGGGCCGGACAGACCAGCTGCCGCCGCCCTTCGCGTACCGGAATCTGGGCAACCTCGCCACGATCGGCCGGCACCGCGCGGTCGCCGATTTCGGCCGTTTCCAGCTGCGCGGTACGATCGCCTGGCTGTTCTGGTGCATCGCGCACATTTATTTCCTGGTCGGGTTTCGCAACCGCATCGTCGTCGGCGCGAACTGGCTGTGGCACTATGTCACGTTCAACCGCGGGGCGCGGCTGATCACCGGCGGCGATCCAGCGGCATCGCCGCCCCGCCCGGCCCCGCGCGGGGAGGATGCGGTCGCGTGACGCGCACCAGATGCAGCAATATCCTACCAGACTGAGGCGGGCGGCGAATCGATGCTGAGGGGAATGGGCACGATGGGCGGAACATGGCCGGGCAGCTGCCCGCGGATCGAGGACGCCGAGATCGATCCGGCGCAGCTGACTCACCACGCGGGCACGCTGGAGGTGCGGCTCGCGGCGGGGGTCGACATCGTCCGTGCCCAGGCGCTGCGCCACGCGATCTTCGTCGAGGAGATGGGCGCACGGCCGACGGGCGGGTCGTCGGCGGGCGGCGCATCGCTCGACCGCGATCATTATGACGAGTTTTGCGACCATCTGGTCGTGATCGACCATGCGCTGCCCGGATTGCCGGTGGTCGGCACCTATCGGCTGCTGCGCGAGCGGGTGGCGATGCAGGTCGGCGGCTTCTATTCGGCGGGCGAATACGACCTCGAACCGCTGCTGCGGCACGGGCTGGCGGCAGGAATGGGCACGCAGCTGCTCGAACTCGGCCGATCGTGCGTCGCGCCGGCCTATCGCAACCACGCGACGATCAGCCTGTTGTGGCGCGCGATCGCCGCCTATCTGGAGGCGCACCGGATCGGCTTCCTGTTCGGATGTGCCTCCTTTGGCGGCACTGATCCGCGCGTGCACGCCGACAGCCTCGCCTATCTGAAACGCTTTCACCTGGCCGCCGCGGAGATCCGCGTGCGCACGCTGGCGCACCATCATGTCGAAATGGACGAGGGCGCGGTGACCGGCGACCTGACCGGGCGGGAATTGCCGCCGCTGATCAAGGGCTATCTGCGCGTCGGTGCCAAGGTTGGCGACGGCGCGTTCATCGACCATGACTTCAACACGGTCGACGTGTTCATGGTCATGCCCGTCGAGCATATCGTTGGCCGCTATGGGCGCCGCTTCGGCCTGGTCCAGCCGCCACGGCCCCCGCATGGCGGCTGAGCGCCCCGACCGGTTACATGCCGATTGCGCATCGAAAGCATAGGAACCCGGCATTTCCGTCATCGTCCCATCAGGTCCAAATGACGGATGCCGAAGGCGTGCCGCACGCCTTCCCCGAATTGGATGATGGAGATTGTTATGCGCCGTTTCACCCGCTCGCTCGTCATGATCGCCGGCAGCCTGGCGTTCACCGCCGGCCTGCCCGCCGCGGCCTGGGCAAAGACCGAGCCCGTCTATACCGGCCTGCTCGATAACGTCGCCGTGTCGGGCTACGACCCCGTCGCCTATTTCACCGCAGGCAAGCCGGTGAAGGGCGATGCCAAGTTCAAGACCAGCTACAAGGGTGCCGAGTTCCGCTTTGCCAGTGCCGAGAATCTGGCGAAGTTCAAGGCGAACCCCGCCGCCTATGCCCCGCAATATGGCGGCTACTGCGCCTGGGCGGTGAGCCAGGGCTATACCGCGTCGGGTGACCCGAAGGTGTGGAAGGTCGTCAACGGCAAGCTCTATCTGAACTACAACGCCGAGGTCGGCGAGCGCTGGTCGAAGAATATCCCCGGCCACATCAAGGCCGCCGACGGCAACTGGCCGAAACTGCTCGCCAAGTAACCGCTGGCGTCACGCTCACCGCATTTTGAGGGAAATGTCCGATGTCGATCCTTCGCCGCATTCAGCCGATCTTCGTGCTGTTCATCGCCTTCGTGTTCATCCAGTCGCTGTTCTTCAAGTTCACCAACTCGCCTGAGACGGTGCACATCTTCGGGACGCTGGATGCATGGGCCACGGGCCTCGGCTTTCCCGGCCTGTTCGCGCCGTCGGGCATCTTCTCCCAATATGTGATCGGTTCGGCCGAACTGGTCGCGAGCCTGATCCTGCTCGCCAGCCTGATCCCGGCGCTGCGCGGCCTGCGTCCCTTCGGGGCGCTGATGGCGATGGGCGTGATTTCCGGCGCAATCGTCTTTCACCTGTTCACCCCGCTCGGCGTGTCGGTCCCCAATGCCGACGGGACGCAGGATGGCGGGCTGCTGTTCGGGCTGGCTTGCCTGGTGTGGATTTCGTCCGCGATCCTCATCCTGGTCAACCGCGACCGGCTTCTCGCACTGGTCGGCGGCGGCAAGGGCAAGACCAGCTTCGCGTGAACGGGGCGTCGCCGGTCATCCTGGCACTTTCGGCGGCGAGCGGCCTGGCCTTTGGCTATGCCGCTCGCCGTGGCAGCATCTGCATCGTCCGCGGGATCGAGGGCGTCTTCGATGGACGGTCGCCGCGCCTGTTCCTCTCCTTCTTCCGCTGCAGCCTGTGGGTCATCGCGATCAGCGTTCCGATCCTGTGGCTTGATCCCGATGCACATCTTTCCGCCATCTATTTCCCGACGCTGACCGCCGCGCTGGCCGGGATGGCGTTCGGCGCGGGCGCCGCGATCAACGGCGGCTGCTCGTTCGGGACCATCATCCGGCTCGGCGCCGGCGATTTCAGCTATCTTGCGACGTTGCTCGGCATGCTCGGCGGCTTTCAGGCGGCCGCGTTCACGCACGGCGTCGTCTCGGCACCCCGACCGATGGGGCGCAGCCTGCTCGAGACGATGGGCACGACGGCGGTCATCGTCCTGGTCATCGCCTGGGTCTTCGTCGTGCATGAGCTGGTGCGCGGGCGGACGCGGCGCGGCGACGGGGGCGACTGGTCGCCCGAGGGCGCAGCAGCGGTGATGGGCGTGACCGGCGGCCTGCTTTATGCGCTCCACGGCAGCTGGGCCTACACGATCGTCCTGCAACGCGGGGCGGAGACGATGCGCGCCGGCGGCATCGCCGATTTCGACCTGTTGCTGATCTCGCTTGCGAGCGTCGGCGGCGCGATGTTCGCGGCGTGGCGCACCGATGCGTTCGTTCCGCGGCTCAACGGTCGTGAGTTGCCCCAGCGACTGGTTGGCGGGTTCGTCATGGGCATCGGCACCGCCTGGATCCCCGGCGGCAACGATGCGCTCGTCCTGCACGGCTTTCCCGGCCTGTCGCCGCACGCGCCGGTCGCCTATCTGGCGCTGATCGCGGGCGCCAGCCTGATGCTCGCCCTGCCGCGCTGGATCGAGCGGCGAATGGCGGCGATGCGCTAGGATTGCTGGCCGAGATGGTGGTTGAGCGTGGCGGCGATGACCGTCCGGCAACGATCGGCCAGCCGCTTGCGATCACCGTCGGCGGGCTCGGGCGGATGCAGCACGATCCGGCAGTGCAACCGTCCGCGCGCGATCATCATCAGGAAATGCGGCAGGAATTCCTTGTCGCCGTCCCACGCCACCGCTTCCAGCTCGCCCGGTTCCCAGGCGCGCGGCGGACCAGGCGAGTAACACAGCGTCACCGGCTGCACCGCGCCGCCCGCCGCGGCGAACAGCGTCGACCGAAACGGCAGGACTCGGCGGCCGTTCGACGTCGTCCCCTCGGGAAACAACACGACCGGCCCGCGGCGCAGCGCCGCCGCGAGCTGTGCGATCTGGTCGCGCGCCGCGCCGCGCGCGCCACGCGCCACGAACAGGGTCGGGTTGAGCGCGGCGAGCCATCCCAGCAGCGGCCAGCCTCGGACGTCCGATTTGGCGACGAAGGTCGCATCGATCGTCGCGCCGAGCACGAGGATGTCGGTCCACGACATATGGTTGGCGACCACCAGCGGTGCTGCACCCGCTGCCGACAAACGCCCGACCACGTCGCGACGGATGCCGAGCGCGGCGCACAGCATCCGGTGGAACAGCCGCGCGATCGGCGACGGTCGTCCCCGCGTTGCGGCGAGCCACAGCAGCTGGGGTACCAGCAGCATGGCGATGCCGACGAGGACGGTGACGACGAAGCGCACGATCCGCAACGCGGCGACGATCCGGCGGACGGCCCCGGCGCCCGGCACGCCCGCGTTCACGATTTCGCATTCGCGCGCAGTTTTTGATCCTTGCTCAATCCGCCCCCGCATCGCCACAAACGAATCGCAATCGCGTCCAATGCGTGGCACCGAGAGGCGGAGAGTGGCCGTTGCCGCACTGGGTGATTCTGAACATGGAGATGCATCAGGTCCGCTATTTCCTTGCCGTCGCGCGCACCCTCAATTTCACGCGCGCGGCGGACGAATGCAATGTGACGCAGCCGTCGCTGACCCGTGCGGTGCAAAAGCTTGAAGACGAGCTCGGCGGACTGCTGTTCCGTCGCGAACGATCGCTGACTCATCTGACCGATCTGGGCCGCATGATGCTGCCGCATCTGGAACGGACGTTCGAGGCCGCACAGGCCGCCAAGGCGCTGGCGCAGGGGCTCAACAAGGCGCAGGTCGCGCCGCTGTCGCTGGGGGTGGCGCATTCCGCATCCTGCCCGGCGCTGAGCGAAGTCATCCGGTCGGTCGCCGACAGCCTGCCCGGTTTCGAGCTGAGCATGACCACGGGCCATTCCGGCGACCTGATCGATCAGGCGATGAAGGGCGAGCTTGACCTGCTGCTCGTCGAAGCGCCCGATGGCGGGCCGGAACGGCTGGAGGCATGGCGGCTGTTCATCCAGACCTATCGCATGATCACCGCCCCCGACCACCGGCTGGCGCGCAGCCATGAGGTGCCGATCGGTGAGCTTGCGTCGGAGATCTGGGTGGATTGCGGCGGTGACGGCGCGGCCCGGCTGCGCGCGCAGGCCGCGCTCGCCGGCTTTACCCCTGATTTTCGCCATCGCACGAACCATTACGACCAGACGCTGGTGATGGTGCGCGGTGGGCTGGGCAGCGCTTTGATGGTCACCCCCGGGGTGGACGAGCGGCTGGGCGTGCTGTCCATCCTGGATGCCGACATGATGGCGCCGGTGGTGCTGGCGGGGATTGCCGGACGCAAGCGATCGCCCGCGGCCGATGCGTTCGTGCGTGCCGCGCGCGCACGGGCATGGCCCGACCGCTGACTTGCGCCGGCGCCTAGAGCGCCGCCAGGACGGAAAGCACGTCCGACGGATCGGCCCGCTTGCGGAAATCGGGATCGAGAAACGCATAGCGCACGATCTTGTCCGGGGTCAGCACGAAGGTCGCGGGGACCGGCAGAAGCCCATTGTCGGTGCCGTAGATTTCCGAAAGATCGAGGCCGCAGTCGAGGTAGCGGCGGCGAAGATCGGCCTCGCAGTGAAAGGCGAGCCCGGCCATGAGCGCAAGGCCGTGATCGATGTCGCACAACACGAGCGCCCCAGGTCCCAGAATGTCGCCGAGCACCTTTGCGCGCCCGCCCACTTCCGCCGCGATCGAAACGAAGCGCGCGCCAAGCCCGGCGAGATCGGCCTCGTGCGTGCGCCACGTCGCAAGCTCGCTGCGGCAATAGGGACACCAGCCGCCGCGATTGAAGCTGAGCACCAGCGGGCCATTGGCGACCATCGTGTCGAGCGAGTGAAAGCGGCCGTTGATGTCGGGCAGGACAAAATCGACGAATCGATCGCCCGGCCTGGGCGCCAGCTCGCCGACGCCCAGGCCCCGCAATCGCGCGACGAAGGCGTCATAGATCGGCATCCAGTCCTCAAGGGTCTGGCTGCATTCGACCAGCTTGTCGCGAAGAGTCGGGGGCTGAGCCATGTCGGCCCTATGCCCGCGAAACCGGGTCCGACGGAAGGGGGCAGCGCGCATCAGTTCGATAGGCGGCGCGTATCGCCGCCGGGGATGCAATGCACACCGGCTATCGAACCAATCGCAACCAGGCATTTCTCGCGGCTCGCGCGCTCCGCCACAAGGATGTGCCGATCCGGCCATGTGGAGCGAGACGATGGAACCGAGCTACGCGCTTGCCGATATGCTGACCGCGGTCGCGACGCAGCCGGTTCCGCTGGTCGTGACCATCCTGATCGCGACCTTCCTGCTCGAGGACGTCGCGGTCGTCACCGTCGCGCTGCTCGCATCCCAGATGGTGCTGGACCCCGGCATCGCTATTGCGGCGCTGCTGGCCGGAACGATCCTGGGCGACGTGGTCCTTTATGTCGCCGCACGCTGGTTCGGAGGCTTTGGGCCGATCGCGCGCCTGCTCGCCCAGCCGCTCGTCCAGTCGGCGCTCGCCTGGATCAGCCGAAACGCCCTGCCGATCGTCATCCTCGCGCGCTTTGCGCCGGGTTTTCGCCTGCCGGTCTATCTCGCCGCCGGCGCGGTCCGCATGCCGATCAAGCCCTTCCTTGCCGCGGTGATCGGCACTGCCCTGCTGTGGACGCCGCTACTCTTCGTGATCTCCTCCAAGCTTGGGATGCAGGGCGTCGGCCGCTTCGGCGGGCTCGGCTGGGGCATCGCGATCGGCGTCGTCGTGCTGATCGCCGCGTCGCCCGCACTCCTGCGTCGCTGGCTTCGCCCGGCGGCTGCGCTGCCGACCGATGCCGCATCATGAAGGGCGAATATGCGATCTTCCGCTTCGACGCCGACCTTGCCGTCGAGCATGTCCACGCCTTTTACCGCAAGCACCGCTTCCCGCCGCACAGCCACGCCGATTACCTGGTCGGGCTGACCACCGAAGGCACCGAGGACTTTGTCCAGGCCGGCCAGCCCGGCAGGTCGGTGGCAGGCAGCCTGCGCACGATCAACCCCGGGGTCGTGCACGAAGGCGGCAGCCTGCCCGGAAAGGGGTGGGGCTATCGCGCGCTGTTCCTCCCGCCCGAGCGGATGCGCCGGGCAATCGCCGCGGCGGGGCAAAGCGGCCTGCCGATCCTGGCCGGCCCGGTAATCACCAACGACGATGTCGCGCGCGCCTTCACCCGGCTCTCCGAGACATTGGTGTCGACCGCCGATGCGGCCGACCGCGAAGCCGCGCTGACTGATTTTCTTGCGCTGCTGGTCGAACATGCCATCCTGGGTGCCGGTGCCACGGCGCAGAGCGTCGAACGCGAGGCCGTGCGCCGCGTGCGCGAGCATTTGATGACGGAGGCGAACAAGCGCGTGACCCTGGAGCAACTCGTCGAGATCGCCGGGATCAGCAAATTCCACCTGATCCGGGTCTTTCGCGCGGAAACCGGCCTGACGCCGTGGCAATTCCAGACCCAGGCGCGGATCGACATGGCCAGGCGGCTGCTCGCGATCGGCGAGCCGGCGAGCCAGGTCGCCGCCGCGTGCGGCTTCGTTGATCAAAGCCACCTTACGCGACGCTTCCGGCGTATTGTCGGCACGACGCCCGCCGCCTACCGCGGGGGCATCCGCAGCGGCCTGAACAATCAGGTCGTGGCGTGAGCGACGGCGGGACTGCTATGACCGGAACAAGATTCAGCACACCGCGCGGGCTGGCCGTATCGACGCACGATCCCGAGGTCGCTGCCCTGCTGCACGCCTTTGAAGAAGAACTGCTCGGCTATGGTCAGGGCGCGGCGATCGTCTTCACCGCGATCGCGCGTGACCCTGAATGCGCGATCGCCCAGGCCTATGGCGCGGCCGCGCACCTGTTCGCGCTGACCCGGGCGGCGATTGCGCGCGCCCGGCCCTATCTGGACGGTGCCCGGGCCGGCCGGGCGGACAGCGCACGCGAACGTGGCGTCATCGCCGCCATCCTGGCATGGGGCAACGGGCAGCCGCAGCTGGCGATTGCCCGGCTGACCGTGGTGCTCGACGACGAGCCGCGCGATCTGTTCGCCGCCAAGCTGCTGCAATATCTGCAATTCGCCAGCGGTCGTTCCGCCGATATGCTGCGCACCGCGACGATGCTGGTGCGTCACCACGAACTCGACGGCCGCGTCCACGCGATGCACGCCTTCGCGCTCGGCGAGACCGGCGATGCGCGCGGCGCCGAGCGCGCGGCCCGGCGCGGCATCGCCCTCACTGACGATCCATGGGCGCACCATGCGCTGGCCCATGCCTTCGATGCCATGGGCCGTGCGCGTGACGGCGTCGACTGGCTCGAGAGCCATGCGGCCGCCTGGGCGGACTGCTCGTCCTTTCTCTACACCCACAATTGGTGGCACGCCGCGCTGTTTCACCTCGAGCTGGGCGACATGGCGCGCGCGATCGAGCTGTACGATGCGCGCGTGTGGGCGCGACGGCACGATTACTGTCAGGACCAGATCAACGCGGTTGCGCTGCTTGCGCGGCTCGAGCTGGCCGGCGGCGACGTCGGCGACCGCTGGGCGGAGCTGGCGCGCGAAATCGCACCGTTTGCGGGCGACGCGGTCGATGGCTTCCTGGACCTCCATTACGCCTATGCGCTGGCACGCAGCGACGCAGGCGACGCCCTCGGCGATCTGATCGCGGCGGCCGATGCCCATGCGGGACGGGCCGAAGCGCCGTGGCGCATGATGATGCCCGACGCGCTGGCCGGGATGATCGCGCACGCGACCGGCGACTATCCGCGCGCGGCGAGGCGCCTGGGCCATGTGCACGACCAGCTGCACCTGGCGGGCGGCAGCGTCGTCCAGCGCGACCTGTTCGCACGCATCGCTGTCGACGCGCTGTTGCGCAGCGGGGACATAGCGGGCGCGCGCGCGCTGGCCCGGCGCGCCGCACCGGCCGTACGGCGATGCCATGCCCGGCTGATCGTGGACACGGCCGACACGCTGGCGGCATGAAAGCGCGCGCCGTACCGCTGGCACTCGCCGCGGTCGGGCTGGCGGGCAGCGCGGACAAGCCGGCCGGGCCCGCCGCCGTGACGCGCGAAAGCTATATCACCGCCGCGCCGCCGGGTTGGCGGATCAGCATGTTGCGCGGCGGCACGCCGGGCGGACGGCGGGTGATCTTCATCCACGGCACCCCGGGCGATGCGGCGGGCTGGCGCGCGACCGTCGAAAGCGCGCCGGCGGGGTTCGAATATCTGGCGATCGACCGGCCCGGCTTTGGTCAGTCGCAGCCAGCGGATGCGGTCGTCACGCTCGCCGCGCATGCCGATGCGATCGCCCCGCTGCTCGTGGCGCGCAACGGCCATTGGCCAATCCTGGTCGGCCATTCCTATGGCGGGCCCGTTGCGGCCGCGGCGGCGGCGCGAATGCCGGAACGCGTCGGCGGGGTGATCCTGCTCGCCGCCGCGCTCGATCCGAGACAGGAAAAGGTGCACCCCGCACAATGGGTCGGCGAATGGCTGACGCTCAAGGGATTGCTGCCGCGCATGCTGGCCAATGCCAATCGCGAGCTGCTGGCGCTGAAGCACGAGCTGATCGCGCTGGCCCCGCGACTGGACGAAGTACGCCAGCCGGTGACGATCATTCACGGCACCGCCGATGTACAGGTGCCCTATGCCAACGTGCCCTACATGACCGCGCGCTTCACCGCCGCGCACCCGTTGCGCGTCATCCGCCTCGACCGCCAGGACCATTTCCTGCCCTGGAAGCACCCCCGCGTCATCGCGCGCGAAATCGCGATCATGGCGCGCGCGACATGATGACGGGCAGCCCCGCCATGCCGCCGCTCGATCCGGCGCCGGTGGTTTCGCGCTTCGAGTTCTGGCCGGCGTGGCGTTTCTATCCGCCGGTCTGGGCGTGGCTGGTCCTGCTGGCGATCCGGCACCGCGGGCTGCGCCTACCGCTGCTCGCCAATCCGAGCTTTCCGGCGGGCGGGCTGGTCGGCGAATCGAAGAGCCAAATCCTCGACCTCGTCGGTGGCGACGCGCGGCAATGGGTCGCGCCCTATATCGCGTTCGACCGGGGCGAAGACGATGCCGCGACGGCGGCCGCACGTGCCCGCGCGGCCATGACTGCGGCGGGCCTCAGCCTGCCGGTCGTCGCCAAGCCCGATCTGGGCTGCCGCGGCGCAGGCGTGCGGCCGGTGCGCGATGTCGATCAACTGGTCGCCTATCTCGCCGCGTTTCCCGCCGGGCACCGGCTGCTCTTGCAGCAGATGGTCGATGTCGAGGGCGAAGCCGGCGTATTCTACGTCCGTCCGCCGGGTGCGGCGCAGGGGCACATTTTCTCGCTGACGCTCAAGCATTTTCCGCATGTCGTCGGCGACGGGCGGTCGACGCTGCGCGCGCTGATCCTTGCCGATCCACGCGCCGGCCCGCTCCACCACCTCTATTTCCACCGCCATCCCGATCGCCTCGACCTGGTCGTCGCGGCGGGCGAGCGCGTGCGGCTGGCCTTTGCCGGCAGCCACAGCCGCGGCGCGATCTTTCGCGATGGCGCGCGCCATATCACGCCCGAGCTCACTGCACGCTTCGACCAGATCGCGCGCGCCATTCCCGAATTCCATTTCGGCCGCTTCGACGTGCGCTTCGGCGATTTCGCGGCATTCCAGCGCGGCGAAGGGTTCCGCATCGTCGAGGTCAACGGCGCGGGGGCGGAGGCGACGCACATCTGGGACAGCCGGATGCGGCTGCGCGACGCCTATCGCGTGCTGTTCACCCAGTTCCGGTGGCTGTTCGCGATCGGCGCAGCGAACCGGCGGCGGGGTTTCCGGCCCGACCGGTGGCGCGACTTCATCCGGCTGTGGCAACTGGAACGGCGGCTCGTCCGGCTCTATCCACCGACCGCATGATCCGTCCCGAGCCACCGCCCGCCGGTTTCGACCCGACCGACTGGAAGGCGCCCGCGACGCAAGCCTGGGCATTTCGCCACACCGACGCGTTCCTGCCGCATCGCATCGTGCCCGCCGCCGTCCGGCCGCGTGCGCTGCCGCGGGCGATCCGGCCCGATCCGCCCGGCTGGGCCACAATGATCGCGCCCGCCGATGCCAGCGCGGTGATCGCGGTGACCGACGGTGTCGTCCATCACGAGGAATATCGTCCGCCGATGCGTGTCGACGACCGGCATATGCTGTTTTCGGTCACGAAGTCGGTTTTCGGCCTGATCGCCCGCATCCTGATCGACCAGGGCGCGGTTACGGAGGCGCGTCGGGTGGTCGACTATCTGCCCGACTTTCGCGGCACCGCCTTTGCCGACGCGACGCTGGGCGCTTTGCTGGCGATGCGCGACGGGGTCGCGTTCGACGAAAGCTATGCCGATCCGCGCGGCGAGATTCATCGCTACTCCAGCCATTACTGGCGCGATGCCCCCGGCGGCACGCGCGCGGCGCTGAAAACGATCGGGCGGCGTGCCCCGATCGACGGATTCGCCTATCGCACCCCGGTCGCCGACATGATCGGCTGGGTGCTGCGCGCGGCGACGGGGGCGCGGCTCGGCGATCTGCTCGGCGAGCTGTTATGGGTGCCGATCGGCGCGGCGCATCCCGCCCACCTCATCCTCGACACCGCAGGCGACGAGATCGCCGGCACCGGGCTGAACGCCGTGCCCGAGGATCTGGCGCGCCTTGCCGCGATGCTGAGCGCGGGCGGTGGCGTCGGCACCCGCCAGGTGATGGCGGAGGCGAGCGTCGCCCGGATGTTCGGCCCCGTCCAGGCGATCGGCGACGACGCCGAGCGGCGCGGCTGGGGCTATCGCGACCTGTGGTGGCAGCAGGGCGACGGCGTGATCGGCGCGATCGGCGTGCACGGCCAGAGACTGCTGATCGACGCGCGGACCGGCACGGCGATGGTCAAGACCGCGTGGCGGCCGTCCCCGTCGAACGACGGCACCCACGCGCTTCACCGGGAGATGCTGCGCATGCTTGGCAGCGCAGTTACGGGATAGACCGTCGCACGGGGGTCCGCCAAAGGACCGCGAGCAGGAATGAGGATGACGGGATGGCGGACAGGTTCGACGTGGTGATCGTCGGCGCGGGGCATGGCGGGGCACAGGCCGCGATCGTCCTGCGCCAGCGCGGCTTTGCCGGGACGATCGCGCTGGTCGGCGACGAGCCCGAGCTGCCCTATGAACGCCCCCCGCTCAGCAAGGACTATCTGGCGGGCGACAAGCCGTTCGAGCGCATGCTGATCCGCCCGGCCGGCTTTTGGGCCGAGCGCGCGGTCATGCTGCTGCCCGGTACCGAGGTGACCGCGGTCGATCCGGATGCGCGGCGGCTGGACACCGCGGGCGGCGCGACGATCGGTTATGGCGACCTGATCTGGGCGACCGGCGGTCGGGCGCGACGCATCGCATGCCCCGGCCACGCGCTGAGCGGCGTCCATTGCGTGCGCGACCGCGCCGATGCCGACCGGATGATCGCGGAACTGCCCGGGGTACGCGACGTGGTGGTGATCGGCGGCGGCTATATCGGGCTGGAGGCGGCAGCCGTGCTGACCAAGCTCGGGCGGGCGGTGACCGTGGTCGAGGCACAGGACCGCGTGCTGGCCCGCGTCGCCGGCCCCGACCTGTCGCGCTTTTACGAGGCCGAACACCGCGCGCACGGCGTCGACATCCGCCTGTCGAGCGCGGTCGCGGCGATCGAGGGCGATGAAGGCCGGGTCAGCGGCGTGCGGCTGACCGACGGCACGGTGCTGCCCGCGCAGATGGTGATCGTCGGCATCGGCATCGTCCCCGCCGTCGCGCCGTTGCTGGCGGCGGGCGCGGCGGGGGGCAACGGCGTCGATGTCGACGCCCAATGCCGCACCTCGCTGCCCCACATCTATGCGATCGGAGATTGCGCACACCATGCCAATCCCTATGCCGGCGGGGCGATGATCCGGCTGGAATCGGTCCAGAACGCGCACGACCAGGCCAATGTCGCGGTCCAGTCGATCCTGGGCGAGCCCGCGCATTACGATGCGGTACCGTGGTTCTGGTCCAACCAGTACGACCTCAAGCTCCAGACCGTCGGATTGTCGGCGGGACATGACGCGACCGTGCTGCGCGGCGACCCCGCGGCGCGGCAGTTCGCAGTCCTCTATCTGCGCGAGGGCCGGGTGATCGCGCTCGACTGCGTCAATGCGACGCGCGACTATGTCCAGGGCCGCGCGCTGGTGACGACGCGCGCGCGGATCGACCCCGAGCGGCTCGCCGACACGACCGTGCCGCTGAAGGAACTCATCCGGGAATGAGCGGCGAACTGGCGGCGCGGATTGCCGGGTGCACGCACTGTGCCCGGCATCTGCCGCATCCGCCGCGCCCGGTGGTCCGCTTCAGCCCGACCGCGCGGTTGCTGATCATCGGCCAGGCCCCCGGGGCCCGCGTCCACGCGAGCGGCGTGCCCTGGGACGATGCGAGCGGCGAACGGCTGTGCGAATGGACCGGGCTGGAACCGGCCACGCTGCGGGATCCGGCACGCGTCGCGCTGGTGCCGATGGGCTTCTGCTATCCCGGCAAGGGCGCGGGGGCCGATCTGCCGCCGCGCCCCGAATGCGCGCCGCTGTGGCACGATGCGGTGCTCGCGGTGCTGCCCGCGGACCGGCTGACTTTGCTGGTCGGCAGCCATGCGCAGGCGCGCTATCTGCCGCGCAGCCCGGGAATGTCGATGACGGACCGTGTGCGGGAGGCCCACCGCTGGGGCCCGGACGTGATCGCGCTACCACATCCATCCTGGCGGAGCGCCGGCTGGATGGCGCGCAATCCCTGGTTTGCCGAGAGGGTACTGCCTCGACTGCAAGCACGCGTCCGCCAATTCGTCTGAGGCGCCGCGGCAGTCGGGAAGACGGCCCCGGGGTGCGCACGCACCCATCCTCGGGCCGGCCTGCGACGGTGCATTTTGCTTTCCCTGACCCCCGCCACTCCCTATATCCTCGCTATGGCAACCGACCCCAATTCCAATGATTATGGCGCAGATTCGATCAAGGTCCTTAAAGGCCTCGACGCGGTGCGCAAACGCCCCGGCATGTATATCGGCGACACCGATGACGGCTCCGGCCTGCACCACATGGTGTTCGAGGTTTCCGACAACGCGATCGACGAAGCGCTGGCCGGTCATTGCGACCGCATCGACATCACGCTGAACCCCGACGGATCAGTCAGCGTCGAGGATAATGGCCGCGGCATCCCGACCGGCATCCACCCGGAGGAAGGCGTGTCGGCGGCAGAGGTCATCATGACCCAGCTGCACGCAGGCGGAAAGTTCGAGAACACGTCGGACACCAACGCATACAAAGTATCGGGCGGGCTGCACGGCGTCGGCGTCAGCGTCGTCAACGCGCTGTCCGAATGGCTCGACCTCACCATCTGGCGCGACGGCCAGGAACATTACATGCGGTTCGCGTTCGGCGATGCGGTGGCGCCGCTCAAGGTGGTCGGCCCGGCGCCCGCCGGAAAGAAGGGCACGCGCGTCACCTTCCTGCCCAGCCCCGCCACCTTCAAGATCACCGAGTTCGATTTCGACAAGCTCGAGCACCGCTATCGCGAGCTCGCCTTCCTCAATTCGGGCGTGCGGCTGTTCCTCAACGACGCCCGGCACGAGGAGCGCCGGCAGATCGAGCTGTTCTATGAGGGCGGGATCGCCGCGTTCGTCAAATATCTCGATCGCAACAAGCAGCCCCTGATGCCCGAGCCGGTGGCGATCAACGGCCATCGCGACGATGTCGGCATCGACGTCGCGCTCGAATGGAACGACAGCTATTACGAAAATGTCCTAGCCTTCACCAACAACATCCCCCAGCGCGACGGCGGCACGCATCTGGCGGCATTCCGCGCGGCGCTGACCCGCACGCTCAACAATTATGCCGACAAGTCGGGGATGCTGAAGAAGGAAAAGGTCAGCCTGACCGGCGACGACATGCGCGAGGGGCTGACCGCGATCGTTTCGGTCAAGCTGCCGGATCCGAAGTTTTCCAGCCAGACCA
Source organism: Sphingomonas sp. CCH15-F11 (assembly GCF_001557005.1). Lineage (NCBI taxonomy): Bacteria > Pseudomonadati > Pseudomonadota > Alphaproteobacteria > Sphingomonadales > Sphingomonadaceae > Sphingomonas > Sphingomonas sp. CCH15-F11. Next base: position 66,154 of record NZ_LSKG01000037.1, read on the forward strand.
AGGACAAGCTGGTCTCCTCCGAAGTCCGGCAGCCGCTCGAAAGCCTGATGGCCGACAAGCTCGCCGAATGGCTGGAGGAAAACCCCGCCCATGCCCGTGCGATCATCCAGAAGGTGATCGACGCCGCCGCCGCGCGCGAAGCCGCCAAGCGGGCACGCGAACTGACCCGGCGCAAGGGCGCGATGGATATCGCCAGCCTGCCCGGCAAGCTGGCCGATTGCCAAGAGCGCGATCCCGCCAAGTCGGAACTGTTCCTGGTCGAGGGCGATTCGGCGGGCGGCAGCGCCAAACAGGGCCGCGACCGGCATTTCCAGGCGATCCTGCCGCTCAGGGGCAAGATCCTGAACGTCGAGCGCGCGCGCTTTGACCGGATGCTGTCGAGCCGCGAGATCGGCACGCTGATCCAGGCAATGGGCACCGGCATCGGCCGCGACGATTTCAACATCGCCAAGCTGCGCTATCACAAGATCGTGATCATGACCGACGCCGATGTCGACGGCGCGCATATCCGCACGCTGCTGCTCACCTTCTTCTATCGCCAGATGCCCGAGATCATCGAGAACGGGCACCTCTTCATCGCGCAGCCGCCATTGTACAAGGCCACGAAAGGCCGCTCCGAAGTCTATCTGAAGGACGATGCCGCGCTCGACGCCTATCTGGTCGAAGCAGGCGTGGCGGCCAACGCGCTCGATACCGCCGCGGGCGCGCGCCGCACCGGCGCCGATCTGCGCGCGCTGGTCGATCATGCACGACGGATGCGCACGCTGATGCGCTATGTCCCGCGTCGCTATGATCCGGTGATCGTCGAGACGCTGGCGCTGACCGGCGCGCTCGACCCCGAAGCGCCGCGCGCCGAACGCGCGTCACGCGCCGATCCGGTGGCGCGCGCGCTCGAGCTGAGCGATCGCGAGGCGCGCTGGTCGGTCGAAGTCACCGGCGAAGGCGGCTATCATTTCCGCCGGCTGTGGCGCGGCGTCACCGATCATCACATCATCGAGCCCGCCTTCGTCGCCTCCGCCGAAGCGCGCAAGCTGCACGCGCTGGCGAGCGAGGAAGTCGCCAGCTACCAGGGTCTGGCGCGGCTGGTGCCGCTGAAGAACGCCGCCGTCGACGCCGCCGCGTCGGGCGAGGCGGAGGCCGGTGGCGCGGACGAGAATGGCGACGAACCCGCCGCGTTGGGCAAGGGCGAATCGCTCGTGTCGCGCCCCTCCGAACTGCTCGCCGCGATCTTGGCGGCGGGGCGCAAGGGACTGTCGATCCAGCGCTACAAGGGACTGGGCGAAATGAACGCCGAGCAGTTGTGGGAAACCACGCTCGATCCCCAGAACCGCGCGATGCTGCGCGTGACCGTCGACCAGGCCGATGTCGCGGACGAGATTTTCACCCGCCTGATGGGCGATGTGGTCGAACCGCGCCGCGAATTCATCCAGGAAAACGCACTGAGCGTCGCTAATCTAGACGTGTGAGCCGGGTCCGGGACGGGATGCGCGATCCCGCCCGGACCGTCCTCATCCGACAACCGTCTGCTCGATCGCGCCGAAGATCGGGTGGTGGCGATCATCCTCCATCCAGATGCGCACCCGGTCGCCGGCCTTCAGGAACGGCGTCGATGGCGTGCCGTCGCGGATCGTCTCGATCATGCGGATTTCGGCGATGCAGCTGTAGCCGACCCCGCCTTCGGCCACCGGCTTGCCCGGTCCGCCATCGGCGTCGCGGTTGGACACCGTGCCCGAACCGATGATCGTCCCCGCCCCCAGCGTCCGCGTGCGCGCGGCGTGCGCGATCAGCGTGCCGAAGTCGAAGGTCATGTCCTCGGCAGCATTGGCGCGCCCGAAGGGCCTGCCGTTCAGATCGACCATCAGCTTGCGATGGAGCTTGCCGTCGCGCCACCAGTCTCCAAGCGCGTCGGGCGTCACGAACACCGGCGAAAAGGCGCTGGCCGGCTTGGACTGGAAAAAGCCGAAGCCCTTGGCCAGTTCGCCGGGAATGAGGTTGCGCAGCGACACGTCGTTGGTCAGCCCGACCAGGCGGACCGCCGCCAGCGCTTCGTCGCGGCTCGCCCCCATCGGCACGTCACCGGTCACGACGACGACCTCGCCCTCCAGATCGCAGCCCCAGCTTTCGTCCTTGAGCGGGATCGGGTCGCGCGGCGCCAGGAACGCGTCGGACCCGCCCTGATACATCAGCGGGTCGTGCCAGAAGCTGTCGGGAAGCTCTGCGCCGCGGGCCTGCCGGACCAGTGCGACATGGTTCACATAGGCCGATCCGTCGGCCCATTGATAGGCGCGCGGCAGCGGCGAGGCGGCCTCGCGCTCGTGGAAGCGCTCGCGCGGGATCGCCTCGTGCTCAAGGTCGACGGCGAGGTTGCGCAGCGCGGGTGCCAGCCTGTCCCAATCGTCCAGCGCCGCCTGCAATGTCGGCGCGATGTTCGTCGCATCGGCGCACCACGCCAGATCGCCGGACACGACCACCAGGCGACCGTCGCGGCCATGTTTGAGACTGGCTAATTTCATGTTCTCTCCCAATGGGTTGCAGCACCGCCCGGAATTCCGTGCTGGCAGACGGAGGACAGGTCGGGGTTGTTGACACCGGCGTTGCCTGCCACCATCCGGTGGCGATGACCAGTTCCTTCGGCTTTCTCGATCATCCTGGCGAGATGGCGGCGCGTATTCGCGCGATCGACTGGTCGGCGCACCCGCTCGGCGTGCCGGAAAGCTGGCCGCAGGCCCTGCGCTTCGCGCTCGATCTCTGCCTGGCGTCGAGCTATCCGACCGCGATCTACTGGGGCGAGCCGCTCTGGCTGCTCTACAACGACGCCTGGGCTCCGATTCCGGCGGATCGCCACCCAGGCGCGCTCGCCCGCCCCGCGCGCGAGGTGTGGCACGACATCTGGGACGTCGTCGGTCCCCAGTTCGAAAGCGTGATGGCGAGCGGGATCGGCCACGCTTCCTATGATCAGTTGTTGCGCATGGAGCGCGACGGCGTGCCCCGGGAAACCTACTGGACCTACAGCTTCACGCCGATCCGCGACGAACACGGCCGGATTGCGGGCGTGCTCAACCATGGCAACGAAACCACAAGGCTGGTCCTGGCGGAGCGGGTGCAGACAGCGGAGATCACTCGTCTGCGCGAGCTGTTCGCACAGACGCCTGCGGCGGCCGCGCTGGTGATCGGGCCGGAGCATGTCCACGAACTGGCCAATCCCGGTTATCGCGAGCTGGTCGGGCGCGACCAGCTGGAGGGGCGACCGGTCGCCGAGGTGATGCCCGAGCTCGTCGAGCAGGGCTATGTCGAACTGCTCGACCGGGTGTGGGCGACCGGCCAGGCCTATCGCGGCGAGGGGCGCAGTGTCTGGGTGCATCGCGCCGGCCAGGATACACCCGAGGAACGGCTGGTCGATTTCGCGTTCCAGCCGTTCCGCGACGCGGGGGGCACGATGGTGGGGGTCCTGATCCAGGTCGTCGACATCACCGAGCGTGCACGCGCGGAAATGGCGCTGCGCGCGAGCGAGGACCGACTGAAGCTGGCGCTCGATTCATCGAGCGGCCTGGGCACCTGGGACTGGGACCTCACCACCGGGCTGGTGGTCAGCGACGCACGCTTCGCCCAACTTTACGGCATGTCGGGCGCCGAGTCGGCACGCGGGATCGACGTCAACGCCTTTTTTCCCGCAATCCATCCCGACGACCTGCCGCGCGTCTCGGCGGCGATCGAGGAAAGCCTGACCACCGGCGCGCCGTATGACGTCGAGTATCGCGTCGTCCGGGACGCGGGCGACGTGCGCTGGATCGCGGTGCAGGGCCGGGTCACCTATGCGCCCGACGGGTCGCCGCTGCGCTTTGCCGGCATCAGTTTCGACATCACGCGCCGCTACGAAGCCGAGGAACGCGCGCGCGCCGCGGTCGAAACGCTGCATGCCACGACCGAGACCCAGTCCTTCATCTACCGGCTTGCCGACCGTCAGCGGCGGCTGGAGACCCCGGAAGCCGTGATGCGCGAGACCGCGGAGGCGCTGGCGGCCCAGCTCGGCCTCGACCGTGCCGGGTTTTTTCAGGTGCGCGAAAACCGGATGGTGTTCGGCCCCTGCTGGACGTCGGGCGCATTGCCACCGACGCAGGGCAGCGTGCCGGTCGATCGGCTCGGGGAGACGATCCTGAACCGCTATCGATCGGGGCAGACGATCCTGTCGCGCGATGCGCGCGAGGACCCGGATTTTCAGGGGACGATCGGGTCGTGGACCGTCGTGTCGGGCATCGGCGTGCCGCTCCTGCGCGCGGGCGAATGGGTCGCGAGCCTGCATGTCGGCAGCGCCACGCCGCGCGACTGGAGCGCGGATGAAATCGCGCTGGTCGAGGCCGTGGCGGAAATCACCTGGGACGCGGTCGGTCGGCTGGCCGCACTCAGCGCGCTCAGGGAAAGCGAGGCAAAGTTCCGCGCGATCACCAATTCGGTCGACCAGATGATCTGGTCGACGCGCCCCGACGGCTATCATGATTATTTCAACGACCGCTGGTATGAATATACCGGCGTTCCTTATGGCTCGACCGACGGCGAACTTTGGAACGGCATCTTTCACCCCGAAGACCAGGCGCGTTCGATCGCCGCATGGTCGCACAGCCTGGCGACGGGCGAGCCCTATCACATCGAATATCGCCTGCGCCATGTGAGCGGCGTCTATCGCTGGGTGCTGGGGCGCGCCCAGCCGGTGCGCGACGATCAAGGACGGATCACCCGTTGGTTCGGCACATGCACCGACATCCAGGAGATCGTCGACGCGCGCGAAGTGCTCAGCCGATCGCGCGTCGAGCTGGAGCACGCGGTCGAGGCGCGCACGCGCGAGCTGCTGGCGGCGCAGGACCAGTTGCGCCAGGCCCAGAAGATGGAGGCGGTCGGCCAGCTGACCGGCGGCATTGCGCACGATTTCAACAACATGCTCGCCGTCGTCATCGGCGCGCTCGACCTGCTCGAGCGGCGGATGGCGCGCGGCGAGCGGGACATCACCCGTTACGTCGTCGCCGCGCGCGACGGGGCCGAGCGGGCGGCGGCATTGGTGCGCCGGCTGCTCGCCTTTTCCCGCCGGTCGACGCTGGAGCCGCGCACGATCGACGTGAACGCGATGGTGCGCGGGATGATCGACCTGCTCAACCGGACGCTGGGCGAGAGCGTGCAGGTCGAAACCTGGCTCGCCGCCGATCTGGGCAATGCGCGGGTCGATCCCGGCCAGCTCGAAAATGCGATCCTCAATCTGGGCGTCAACGCGCGCGATGCGATGCCGCGCGGCGGCCGGTTGACGATCGCCACGGTCAACCGCCAGCTGAGCCAGGACCAGGCCGCGCGGCTGGGGGTGGATGCCGGCGACTATGTCGAGATCGCGGTATCCGATTCGGGCATGGGCATGCCCCCCGCGGTGCTGGAGCGCGCGTTCGACCCGTTCTTCACCACCAAGGATGTGGGCAAGGGCACCGGGCTGGGGCTGAGCCAGGTGTTCGGATTCGTCCGGCAATCGGGGGGGCACGTGACGATCGACAGTGCCGAGAATCAGGGGACGACGGTGCGGATGCTGCTGCCGCTCGATCGGGGCAACGCGGATCCGGGCATCGACCTGGTCAAATCGGAAGACACGCCGGTCGGCCGGGGCGAGCATATCCTGGTCGTCGAGGATGAGGCGAGGGTTCGCGCCTATTCGTGCGAGGCGCTGCGCGAACTGGGTTATGTCGTCCACGAAGCCGCGTCGGCCGACGCCGCGCTTGCGTTGCTCGGCCAGGGCCAGCCGGTCGACCTGCTGTTCACCGACGTGGTGATGCCGGGGATGCTGGGCACCGAGCTCGCCGCCGCCGCGCGCCGGCATCGCCCCGGGCTGGCGGTGCTCTTTACCAGCGGCCATGTCCGCGACGCGGCCGCCGCCGACCTGCCCGGCATCCCCGGCGTCACCACGACCGAGCTGCTGGTCAAGCCGTTTACCGTCGATGCGCTGGCCCGGCGGGTGCGCGCGGCGCTGGATTCACCCTCGCCGCGCGTCATGGCGGTGGACGACCGCGCCGCATCGCACTAGGGCGTCCGGTCGCCGGGACCGCAAAACCGGCGGCAGCGAAGGAAGCAATGTGGCCAATGTGGCAGTGATCGGCGCCCAATGGGGCGACGAGGGCAAGGGCAAGATCGTCGACTGGCTGGCCGAACGCGCCGACATCGTCGTGCGGTTTCAGGGCGGACACAATGCCGGTCATACGCTGGTGGTCGGCGAACAGGTCTATAAACTGTCGCTGCTGCCGTCGGGCATCGTGCGCGGCACGCCCAGCGTCATCGGCAACGGCGTTGTGCTGGACCCCTGGGCGCTGCGCGACGAGGTCGAACGGCTGCGCGGCCAGGGCGTCGCGGTGACTCCCGAGACACTGATGATCGCGGACAATTGCGCGCTGATCCTGCCCTTTCACCGCGACCTCGACGCGCTGCGCGAGGATGCGAGTGGTGCCGGCAAGATCGGCACGACGCGGCGTGGCATCGGTCCCGCCTATGAGGACAAGGTCGGGCGGCGCGCGATCCGGGTGTGCGACCTCGCCCATCTCGACACGCTCGATCCCCAGCTCGACCGGCTGACCGCGCATCACGACGCGCTGCGCGCCGGTTTCGGCGTCGCGGCGATCGACCGCGCCGAGCTGCTGGCGCAGTTGCGCGAGATCGCCGGCTTCGTCCTGCCCTACGCGCGCCCGGTGTGGCGCGAACTGAACGAGGCGCGCGCGCGGGGCCGCCGCATCCTGTTCGAAGGCGCGCAGGGCGTGCTGCTCGACATCGACCACGGCACCTATCCCTTCGTCACCTCGTCCAACACCATCGCGGGCACCGCGGCGGGCGGGTCGGGACTGGGGCCGGGCGCGGTCGGCTTCGTGCTCGGCATCGCCAAGGCCTATACGACGCGAGTCGGTTCGGGCCCCTTCCCCACCGAGCTGGCGGACGCGACCGGTGAGCGGCTAGGCGAACGCGGCCGCGAATTCGGCACCGTCACGGGGCGCAAGCGCCGCTGTGGCTGGTTCGACGCGGTGCTGGTGCGTCAGTCGGTCGCGGTGTCGGGCGTGACCGGCATTGCGCTCACCAAGCTGGACGTGCTCGACGGGTTCGACGAGATCCGCATCTGCACCGGCTATCGCCTGGCCGGCGCGACGCTGGACCATTTCCCGGCCCATGCCGGGGACCAGGCAGCGGTCGAGCCGATCTATGAAACGATGGCGGGCTGGCACGAATCGACCGCGGGCGCGCGCAGCTGGGCCGATCTGCCCGCGCAGGCGATCAAATATGTCCGCCGGATCGAGGAGCTGATCCAGTGCCCGGTGGCGCTCGTGTCGACCAGCCCCGAGCGCCAGGACACCATTCTGGTCCGTGATCCCTTCGCGGATTGAAGGGTGCGCAGATAGAATCATATTTCTTTTCCGCCCGCTCATCCTGAGTAGCCGCTGAGCTTGCCGAAGCGGCGTATCGAAGGACGCACGCGACCTCTGCGTCCTTCGATACGGGCCTTCGCCAGGCTCAGTCCCTACTGAGGATGAGCGGGGTTTGGGGTTGATAAAGAGGCTTTCAAAGCAGACATGACCATCGTGACCCCTGCCCAACCCGTGACGCTGCCGGCCGATTGGCGCGATTTCCTCGCGCTGACCAAGCCGCGCGTGATGACGCTGGTCGTTTATTCGGGGCTGGCCGGGATGCTCGCCGCGCCCGGCGGCATCGATCCGGTCCTGGGCTTCACCGCGATCCTGTGCATCGCGCTCGGCGCGGGCGCGGCGGCGGCGCTCAACCAATGGTATGAAAGCGACATCGACGCGCTGATGAAGCGGACGGCCGGACGGCCGCTGCCCGCAGGCCGGATGGACCGCCAGACCGCGCTGCACTTCGGTGTCGGCACCGGGGTGCTGTCGGTCGTGCTGATGGGCCTCGCGCTCAACTATGTCGCGGCGGGAATCCTGGCGCTATCGATCCTCTATTATGTTTTGATCTATACCGTTTGGCTGAAGCGCCGCACCCCCCAGAACATCGTGATCGGCGGGGCGGCGGGCGCGTTTCCGCCGCTGATCGGCTGGGCGGCGGCGACCGGCGACGTCTCTGCGCTGCCGATTCTCATGTTCCTCATCATCTTTTTGTGGACCCCGCCGCACAGCTGGGCGCTCGCGCTGTTCGTGCGCACCGATTATGCCAATGCCGGCGTGCCGATGATGCCGGTGGTTGCCGGCGAACGCTCGACCCGGCGACAGGTCGGGCTCTACACCATCCCGATGGTGGCAGCTGCGATCGCGCCGTGGCCGCTGGGGCTGGCCGGCGGGCTCTACGGTATAACGGCGATCGTGACGGGCGTGATCTTCGGCTGGTATGCGGCGATCGTCGCGATGCGCGTGCCGGCCGCGGACGATAAAATGAAGCCGGAAAAGAAGCTCTTCGCCTTTTCCATCCTCTACCTCTTCATCCTCTTTGGCGTATTGGTGATCGACAAATGGATCCTTTGACCCCCCTCCAGAAAAGCGAGGCGATCCGCGCCCGCCAGCGCGCCCGCGCACGCGTGATGGCGTTGATGCTGGGCGGCTTCTGCATCCTGATGTTCGCGATCACCATCGCCAAGATTCGCGCGGGGATGGGCGGATGACCCGCAATCTGCGCACCGCATTGCTCGCGGCGGCCGGCGTCGTCGGCATGGGCGGGCTGGGCTATGCTAGCGTCCCGCTCTACCGGATATTCTGCCAGGTCACGGGATTGAACGGAACGACCCAGCGTGGCCAGGCGGCACCGGGCGCGATCGACCGTCAGGTGACGGTGCGGTTCGACAGCAACACCGCACAGTCGCTCGCCTGGGACTTCAAGCCGTCAGTGCGCGCCGAGCAGGTGACGGTCGGCGCACGCGAGATGACCTATTTCATCGCGCGCAACCGTTCGGACAGGACCGTCACGGGCACCGCCAGCTTCAACGTCACCCCGGCGATTGCGGGCCAGTATTTCACCAAGATCCAATGCTTCTGCTTCAGCGAACAGACGCTCAAGCCCGGCGAGGAAGTGCGGATGCCGGTGATCTACTATGTCGATCCGCGCATCGCCGACGACCCGGACGCCAAGGACGTTACCGCAATTACGCTGTCCTACACATTTTACCCGGTAGATTCTGGCAAAAGCGCAAGCTAGAGCACGACCGGATCAACGAACCCACGGACCAAGGACGGATCATGGCCGGCGCCAAGAACCACGATTATCACATTCTTCCCCCCAGCATCTGGCCGATGATGTGCTCGCTCGCCGCGTTCGGCGCGGCGGCTGGAGGCATCATGTGGATGCGCGACGCGGCCGGCGGCCCGGCGATCTTTGGCGTGGCGATGATCGCGCTGCTGTTCTTCATGGGATCGTGGTGGGCGGATGTGGTGCGCGAGGCGCATGCCGGCGACCATACCCCCGTCGTCCAGCTGCACCTGCGCTATGGCATGATCCTGTTCATCGCGTCGGAAGTGATGTTCTTCGTCGGCTGGTTCTGGTCGTGGTTCGATTTCTCGCTGTTCCCGGTGCCGCTCGAAATCACCGAAAGCGGCGTCGCCAACCTGATCGGCCAGGACGGCGCGAACGCGCTGCTGAGCTGGCCGCCCAAGGGGCTGGAGGTCATCGACCCCTTCCACTTCCCGCTGCTCAACACCTTCATCCTCCTGCTGTCCGGCACCACGGTAACCTGGGCGCATCATGCCCTGATCCACGGCGAGCGCGGCGGCGAGATGAAGGGGCTGTGGGGCCTGATCGGCGTCGGCGAGCATGACGGCCTGAAAAAGGGCCTGTGGCTGACGATCATCCTCGGCCTGATCTTCAGCGCCGTCCAGGCATATGAATATGCCCACGCGCCCTTCCCGTTCGGCCAGTCCAACTACAGCTCGGCCTTCTACATGGCGACCGGCTTTCACGGCTTCCACGTCATCATCGGCACGCTGTTCCTGATGGTTTGCCTTTATCGCGCCTATGCCGGCCACTTTACCCCGCGCCAGCATTTCGGGTTCGAAGCCGCCGCCTGGTATTGGCATTTCGTCGACGTCGTGTGGCTGTTCCTGTTCGTCGTCGTCTATGTCTGGGGCGGCTGGGGCGCCGAAATCCACTAGGATGGATGCCGGCGACTGGCAGCTTGCACAGGTCAATATCGGGCGGCTCGTCGCGCCGTCCGACGACCGCCAAGTCGCCGGTTTTTTCGCCGAGCTCGACCGCATCAATGCCATTGCCGATGCATCGCCCGGCTTTGTGTGGCGGCTGCAGGACAATGGCGGCAACGCCACCGCCTATCAGCCGACGCCGGACCCGCGGCTGATCGTGAACCTGTCGATCTGGAAGGATGCGGACGCGCTGTTCGCCTTCGTCTATCGCAGCGCGCATACCCCCGTGATGGCGCAACGCCGCAGCTGGTTCGAGCGTTTCGACGGCGCTTATCAGGCGTTGTGGTGGGTTCCGGCCGGCACGCGCCCGACTATCGACGATGCGCTGGCACGACTTTGGCTGCTCGATCGTTATGGGCCGCATGAGCGGGCCTTCACCTTCAAATCGATCCACCCCCGCCCCGGCACCGGACATGGGCCGGTCGACATGGGTCCCGACCCCTGGTGCGTCGGCCACGCCTGACGCCCAGCCCGGACTGGCCGAGATGGCGGTGAAGGGCCTGTGCCCGCGATGCCGCGCGCCGACCCTGTTCGCCGGAACCGTGCGCTTCGCGCAACACTGCCGCGCTTGCGGCCTTGATTTCGGCGCGTTCAACGTCGGTGACGGCCCCGCGGCTTTTCTGACGCTGATCCTCGGCACGCTGATTACCGTGCTCGCGGTCATGGTCGAGCTGGCGTTCAGCCCGGCCTGGTGGGTGCACCTGCTTCTGTGGCTGCCGCTCGGGCTCGTCACGATCGTCGCGGCGCTGCGGCTGACCAAGGCGGCACTGATCGCGCTCGAATATCGCAACGCCGCCCGCGAGGGGCGAATCGTCGACGGGGATGGCGAATGACGCGCTGGCCGGTCATTCCCACCGCGATCGTTGCCATGGCCATCGCCGCGATGATCGGGCTGGGCATCTGGCAGCTCGACCGACGCGGCGAGAAGGCGGCGCTGATCGCGCAATATCGCGCCAACCTGACCAAACCGGTGATGGCGTTCCCGCGCTTCGGCGGCGATGCCCATCTGTTCCGCCGGGCGAGCGCGTTGTGCCTCGAGGTGATCGACTGGCGTACGGAGGGCGCGGGCAGCCTGGGCTGGCGTCACATCGCCGATTGCCGCACCGGCGCGGAGGGCCCGCTGCTCAGCATCGACATGGGCGTGTCAAAGACGCCCGATCGCAAGCCCGACTGGCGCGGTGGCGAAGTAACGGGCACGATCACGACGACGCGCGCAGAGGGGTCGGGACTTTGGCGGGCGCTGACCGGCGGCGGCCAGCCGGTCACGCTGATGCTCGTCGCCGAAACCCCCGCCCCCGGCTTTGCCGCCAGTCGCCGCCCCGACCCGTCCGCAGTGCCCAACAACCACCTCGCCTATGCCGTGCAGTGGTTCCTGTTCGCAGCGATCGCAGGCGCCATTTACGTCCTGGCGCTGCGTCGGCGGGGACAGCATTTTGATGACAAGCCGCGGGATGCCGGGGCGCCCCCGGCCCCCTAACCAATCCGGGTTCCCGATGGAGACCCGTCATGCCGTTCCGGATTATCGCGCTCGATCCCGCGCCTTTCGCCGCGCTCCACCACTTGTCGGACACCGAGCTGACAAAGCGCAACGCGCGGCGCGTCGTTGCCACGTCAGACCCCGGCTTTCCCTGCCGCGTCAGCCTGGTCGATGCGGCGGTCGGACAAACGCTGATCCTGACCCACTTTACCCATCAGCCCGCCGCCACGCCCTTCCACGCCAGCCACGCTGTCTATGTCCGTGCCGGCGCGGTGCGCGCGACGCCCGCGGTGGACGAGGTCCCCGCCCTGTTCGCGCACCGGATGATGTCGCTGCGCGCCTTTGACTGCGAGGGCATGATGGTCGACGCGACGGTCGTGCCGGGTGCCGACATCGCCCCGGCGATCGACGCGATGCTGGCGACGGACGCGGTCGACGAGCTTCATCTCCATTATGCCGGACCGGGATGTTATGCGGCGCGGGCGGTGCGCGCGGCCTGACCCGATGCTTGCCGGGCTGCGCCCTGCCCGCTAAGCCGCGCGGCGATGAAGTATCGCAGCACGCGCGGGGCAGCCCCCATCCTGGATTTTCGAGGCGCGACGCTGGCCGGGCTGGCGACTGACGGCGGGCTCTATGTCCCGGAAACGTGGCCCAGCCTGAGCCGTGAAGAGATCGCGGCGCTGCGCGGCCTGAGTTATGCGGAAACCGCATTCCGGGTGATGCGCCCGTTCGTGGCGGGATCGCTCGACGATGCCGCGCTGCGCGGACTGTGCGATCAGGCCTATGCGCGCTTCTCGCATGCTGCGGTCACCCCGCTGGTCCAGCTCGATGCGCGGCACTGGCTGCTCGAGCTGTTCCACGGCCCGACACTCGCCTTCAAGGATGTGGCGCTCCAGTTTCTGGGCCTGTTGTTCGAGCATTTCCTTACCGGCAGCGACCAGCATCTGACGGTGATCGGCGCGACCAGCGGCGACACCGGGTCGGCGGCGATCGACGCACTGGCGGGGCGCGAGCATGTCGACATCTTCATGCTCCATCCCAAGGGCCGGGTATCCGATGTCCAGCGCCGCCAGATGACGACGGTGCGCGCGCCCAACGTCTACAATATCGCGATCGAGGGCAGTTTCGACGACGCGCAGGCACTGGTGAAGGCGATGTTCAACGCCCCCGGTTTCGCCGCGCGCTTCACGCTGTCGGCGGTCAATTCGATCAACTGGGCGCGGCTGATGGCGCAGGTGGTCTATTATTTCCATGCCGCCGTCCGGCTGGGCGCGCCCGAACGTGCCGTCGCCTTCGCCGTGCCGACCGGCAATTTCGGCGATGTGTTCGCGGGCTATGTCGCCGCGCAGATGGGGCTGCCCGTCGCGAAGCTGATCGTCGCGACCAACGTCAACGACATCCTGCACCGCGCGCTGACCAGCGGCGACTATTCGGCCGGCACGGTCACCCCCACCGTCGCGCCGTCGATGGACATCCAGGTGAGTTCGAACTTCGAACGCCTGCTGTTCGACCTGAACGGTGGCGACGGCGCGGCGATGGCGTCGCAGATGCGTGGATTCGAGACTTCACGCGCGATGCAACTGACCAACGCGCAGCGCGAGGCCGCGGCGGCGCTGTTCACCAGCGCGCGCATCGATGGCGCGGGGATCGCCGAGACGATCCGCCGCACCGCGTCGGAAAGCGGCGAAGTGCTTGATCCGCACACAGCGATCGGTCTGGCAGCGGCGCGCGCCGCCGACCTGCCCGCGGAGGTGCCCGTCGTCACGCTGGCGACCGCGCACCCGGCCAAGTTCCGCGACGCGGTCGAGCGCGCCTGTGGCGTTCGCCCCACCTTGCCGGCACGGGTCGGCGACCTGTTCGAGCGCGAGGAGCGGTACGACACGCTGCCCGCGACGTTCGACGCAGTGACCGCCTATATCGCGGAACGCGCGGTCGCGGCGCGGTGAGCGCGGCATGAGCGGCCTGCCCCCGCTGGTCACGATGATCGGCGAACCCTGGGCGGACTATGGCCTGGTCGACAGCGGGCATGGCCGCAAGCTGGAACGCTATGGCCCGCATCGCTTCATTCGCCCCGAACCGCAGGCGATGTGGGCGCCGGCATCGGCCGAATGGTCGGCGGACGCCGAGTTTCTGCCCGGCGCGGACGAGGATGGCGGCGGGCGCTGGCAATTCGACCGCCCGGTGCCGCGCGACGGGTGGACGCTGGGCTGGGAAGACGTGCGCTTCAACGCGCAGCCGACGCCGTTTCGACATCTCGGCTTCTTTCCCGACATGGCGCCGGTGTGGACGTGGATGCGGGGGCAGCTTTTGGCGAACGGTGCCGGCCCGCTCCCCCACTCGGCCACCCATCAGGATACTCAAGTGAGTGGCCGGGTGGGGGAGCGGGCCGGCACCGCGCTTGCGCAGCAACCAGAATGCCTGAACCTGTTCGGCTATACCGGCGTCGGCACGCTCGCCCTGTCCGCCGCAGGCGCACGGATGGTGCATGTGGATGCGTCGAAGAAATCGGTCGATGCAGCACGCGGCAATGCGGCGCTGTCGGGCCTGGCGGACAAGCCGATCCGCTGGCTAGTCGAGGACGCGGGCAAGTTCACCGCGCGCGAGGTGCGGCGCGGACGCCGTTATGACGGCATCATCCTCGACCCGCCCAAATGGGGCCGCGGGCCCAATGGCGAGGTGTGGAAGCTGGAGGAGCACCTGGCCGGCATGATCGGCGACGTCGCCAGGCTGGTCGATGCGGAGTCGCGCTTCATCTTCCTGACCGTCTATGCGGTGCGCATGTCGGCGCTGGCGATCGGCGAGCTGCTCGCGCAGGCGACCGCGCATCTGGGCGGTACGGTCGAAGCCGGCGAGCTGGGCGTGCGCGAGGAAGCGCGCGGGCTGGTGCTGCCGACTGCGATCTTTGCGCGGTGGTCGCGGGGGTGAGCGGGCGGCAGCAAGGACGTTCCCGCTCAATCCTGTCCGTTCGCTTCGAGCGAAGTCGAGAAGCGCAGCGCGACATTTGACGTTTCTCGACTACGCTCGAAACGAACGGATAGACGTGAATGGGTGGACCATGCAGACTTACCCTCGCCCCATCCGGATCGCCGCGCCCGCCAGAAACGGCGCGCCGCCGGTCAGTGCCAGGCTGACCGCGCCCAGGAGCTTGAGCGACGCCACGCCGCCATCGACCGCACCCGCGCCGAAGATCAGGAGCGGCACCGCGAGCGGCAGCATGACCAGGCCGGCAATCCCGCCGCCGCCGCGCAGCCCCGCGACCAATGCCGCGGTCGCCACCCCCAGTGCCGCCAGCCCCGGCGTACCAATTAACAGCCCGAGCATGGCCCTCGCCAGCACATCGGCTGGCATGTTGAGCAACCCCGCGGCGATCAGCGTCGCCGCCAGCAAGGGCGGCGCAAAGCCCAGCCAGTGCCCGAGGATCTTGGCCAGCGCGACCAGCGACGGCGACAGGCCGCGCACCGTGAACTGATCGATCACCCCCGACTCCAGGTCGGGCGCGACCAGTCGCTCAACCGGCATCAACGCGGCAAGCAGCGCGGCTGCCCACACCACGCCGCCCGAAATCCGTGCCAGCAGCCGCGCGTCCGGCCCGATCGCGAAGGGGAACATGATGGTCGCGAGCAGGAAGAAGGCGACCGGCAGCACCAGCCCGCCGCTGGTCCACGCCCGGCGCAGTTCCCGCGCGGCGATGGCGACGAACGCGCTCATGCGTCGAGTGCCGCCAACGTGACCGGGATCGTGCCGCCCAGGCCCAAGTCGAAATGAGTCGCGATCAGCGCGATGCCGCCCGCGGCTCGGTGCGCCTCGATCACTGCCGCCAGTCGCGCGACCGATGCGGTGTCGAGACCATTGGCGGGTTCGTCGAGCAGCCAGATCGCGGCGCCGCTCGCGATCACGCGTGCCATCGCGGCGCGGCGGCGCTGGCCAGTCGACAGGAAGCGGACCGGCACGTCGGCGAGCGGAGCGAGATCGACTGCGGCCAGCGCGTCCGCCACCGCATCCCCTCGCCCGTCGATTGCCGCCCAGAAGCCGAGTGCGCGCGCGAGCGGGAGCTCCGGGTCGAGCGCTGCGGCTTCACTCAGCAGCGCCCGTGCGCCGCCATGCGCGATCCGCCCGGCAAAGGGGGGCAGCAGCCCGGCGATCATCGCGATCAGGCTCGACTTGCCGATGCCGTTGGGGCCGGTGACGACGCCCGCATCGCCGGGGCCGAAGGCACAGCTGAGCCCGGCGAACAGTACCCGCCCGCCGCGCGCGCACGCCACGCCGTCCAGGGTGAGCGACGCGGCGTTCACGGACCGGCGGCGTCCTCCAGCGCATGCATGTCGTCGTCGGACAGCCCGAAATGATGCCCGACCTCGTGAATGACGACATGGCGAATCAGCGCGTCGAGCGCGACGCCGGTGTCGACCCACTCGTCGAGCAGCGGCCGACGATAAAGGTGGATGCGGTCGGGCAGCGTCACCCCATCGAAGGCAGATTTTTCGCCCACCGGCCGGCCATGATAGAGCCCGGTCAGTTCGAACGGATCCTCGATCCCCATCGCGTCGAGCGTCGCGTCGTCGGCAAACTCCTCGACCAGCAGCACGACGTCGCTGAGGTGGGCGGCGAACGGCTCGGGGATCGTCGCAAGCACGGCGCGCGCCATCGCCTCGATTCGCTCGGCATCGGGGGCCAGCATCAAAGGCGCTTGCTCGGTCATCGCGACGGTCATAGGCGTCGTCGGGTGGACGCCGCAAGCAGGGCAGAGGACGCGCCGATGATCGAGCAGCTAAGCGAAACCGAACGGGCCGAGGCGCTCGATGGCCTGCCCGACTGGGATTATGACGATGCCCGCGCCGCGATCGTCCGCCAGTTCACCTTCGACAATTTTTCCGAAGCCTTCGCGTTCATGACGCAGGTCGCGCTGCTCGCCGAAAAAGCCGATCATCATCCTGAATGGTCGAACGTCTGGAACCGGGTCGAGATTGCGCTGACCACGCACGACGCGGGCGGGCTGTCGCCGCGCGACATCGAGCTCGCCCAGGCGATCGACGCACTGGTCGACTGACACCGGCACCGACGCCGGAAAGATTGTTTCGCCGCCCGGAAATTCCGGCTAGCGTCATGGGCAATGACCACGCCCCCGCCCGCGATCTCGCGCTCGCTCTTCATCATTTCGATCCTTTACGGCGGCATGGTCTGCATCGCCGGCGTGCTCGGGGTGAAACAGGTGATGCTGGGGCCGCTGGTCGTGGAGGCCGGGATCTTCCCGTTCCTGCTGCTGGTGGTGATGTCGAGCGCGGTCGCCGAGCTGCATGGCCAGAAGACCGCAACGATGCTGGTCCGGTTGGGCTTCGTGCCGCTGCTCGTCTCCGCACTGCTGATCCAGGTCGTCATCCACCTGCCGAACGATCCGGCAATGTACCCCCCCGCGATCACCGCCTTTCCGATCGTGGTCGGACAGAGCGTGCGACTGATGCTGGCGGGCTTCATTTCCTATGGCACGTCACAGACGCTCAACGTCTATGTCTTCAACCGCCTGATCGGCGGCACCGGCAAGATGCTGTGGCTGCGCGGCATGATTGCCAGCATCGTGTCGCAGGTCGTCGACACAATCCTGTTCATCACCATTTCCTTCTACGGCGAACGACCGATCCTGGAACTGATGGCCGGCCAGATGCTGACCAAGGTGGTGCTGTCGATCGTGCTGGTGCCGTTCCTGATTACCGGCTTCGTCGCGGTTGCCCGCCGACTGGATCGGGCCGAGCCGGCGTAGATTACGCCAAAACCAGATGTCTTGCCGTCACCCCGGCCTCGTGCCGGGGTCCACCGAGCAATATTCACGGGGCCGGTCATTCAAAGTCGAGCCGGTGCGGTCGGCAAGGTATCGCGCGATGGGTCGAGCGGTTACGCGTGCTTGGCGTTGGACCCCGGCACGAGGCCGGGGTGACGACATGCCTTTGCTGCCGCGGCGTCGCCCGCGCCCGGGCTCAATCCTCCGCCGCGATCCGCACGCGCAGGCCGTCGAGCGCGCTGGTGAACTGGATTTGACACGACAGGCGCGAGGTTTCGTCGCGGTCCGACGAGCTGTCGAGCAAATCGTCTTCATCGGGGCTCATCTTCGGCAGTTTGGCCGCAAATTCCGGATCGACATGGACGTGGCATGTGGCGCACGAACAGCTGCCGCCGCAAAGCGCCAGCAATTCGTCGAACCCGTTGTCGCGGATCACTTCCATGACGCTCAGGCCGGCCTCGCCGGCGACGACGCGCTCTGTTCCGTCACGGGTAACCACGATAAGGTTGGGCATGATCGATCCTCTTCCGTTTCGCGCTTGCCATGCCGCCGCCGCGCCGGCTTTTCAAGGATTGCCGACATGGGGCTGAGCGCCGAGCAGATTCGTCACGCGCTCGACGCGATATCGGCGCTCGAACCGCGCATGGGCGAAGCGATCGGGCGGGTCGGCTATCCGCCGCCGCGCCTGCGCCCGCGCGGTTATGCGACGCTGTTGCGGACGATCATCGGCCAGCAGGTCAGCACCCGCGCGGCGGACGCGGTGTGGCGCAAGCTCGACGCGGCGCTGGGCGATGCCACCGATCCCGCGCGGCTGACCGCCGCGTCGGACGAGGCGCTGCGCGGCGCGGGCCTGTCGCGCCAGAAGATGGGCTATGCGCGCAGCCTGGCGGGCATGGTCACGTCGGGCACGCTCGACTTCAACCGCCTGCCTGCCGATGACGAGGATGCGATCGCCGCGCTGGTCGCGATCAAGGGCATCGGGCGCTGGTCGGCGGAAATCTATCTGCTGTTCGCCGAAGGGCGGCCGGACATCTGGCCCGCTGGCGACCTGGCGGTGCAGATCGAGATGGGGCACATATTGGGCCTGGACGAACGACCCACGGAAAGGCTCACGCGCGAACTCGCCGAAGCTTGGCGACCGCATCGGGGGGCCGCCGCCATCATGACCTGGCACCATTATGGCGAGCGGCTGAGCGCAGGGAAGACCGCGGCCGCGCCGGTGTAAGCGGGCGCGGGGCTGGGTTGGATTTCCACGCGCGCGCTTCCATTCTCACATCCCGTCACCCCGGCACGAGGCCGGGGTGACGACGAGACGATGGATGAATGGCCGACTGCGCGGTGGCGGATCGGCAGATTGCCGCCCGCGCGCCCCTTAGAAGCTGAACCGGGCCGCCACGCGGATGTCGCGGCCGGGCAGCGGCACGAAGTCCTTGGTGAACGACGCGTGGCGGCGCGCATCGACGTCGAAGATGTTGTTCGCGGACACGATGAGCGTGGTCTCGCTCGCATCGCCGAACGGGTGCCAGGACAGCGACGCGTTGACTAGCGTGAAGTCATCGGTCGGGTTTTCGAAGGTGGCGACGCGATCCTGCTCGAACACATGCTCGACCTCGATGCGGCCACCGAAGGAACCCGCCGCCCCCTCGAGCCCGCCACGCACGCGCAGCGGCGGGATGCGCGGCACCGGGCCGCCGCCATCGGTCAGGCGGGCATTGACATAATCGCCGATCAGGTCGCCCTTCAGGCTGAACCCGCCGCGATCGAGCAGGGTGGCATTCACCTCTGCTTCGAAACCGACGTAGCGCGCGTCCGACTGGGCATATTGGAACAGCGGTAGTTCGTCCTGCTCCAGGCCGGTGTCGAACTCGAAGATGAAATCGTCGAACCAGGTGGCATAACCGTTCAGCTTGAAGTTCAACGGACCGAGCTGGCCACTGGCAAAGGCTTCGATTCCCCAACTCTTTTCGGTGTCAAAACCGGGATTGCCGACCTCGAATGCCTGGGTCGCGACGTGCGGACCGTTGGAGAAGAGTTCCTCCGCCGACGGCGCACGCTCGGCGCGCGAGCCGGTCAAGCCAAATCGGATGGTGTCGCTTGCCTGATAGGTCAGACCGAGGGCGGCCGAAAAGGTATCGAAACCGCGATCGACGGAAACCAGCGGCGCGTCCTCTTCCAGACCGACCCGGACGCTGTTCGAGCGGACGTCGGTACGCTCGTAACGGCCGGCGATCTCCACGCCCACGGCACCGAAATCGAATTCCTGAACGGTGAACAGACCGAACTGGTCAGTCTGGTTCGGCGGCACAAAGGCTTCGGCGCCAATCGCGACGAAATCGCGGGTGAACCCTTGGATCCCGGTCACGCCGCGCCAATCGCCACCGTCCGACTGGACCAGTTCAACCCGGCCCTCGAATGCGTCGGTGAAGAAGCGCGTCCCGACTTCGCGGCCCTCAAACTCGGTATGTTCGTAATCGGCATAGCCGACCCGGGCGCGGATGCGATCGATAAAGCCGTTCTCGACCAAGATTTCGCCACGCATGTCCGCGCGGAACTGCTTGAGGTCGATGGTGACGGGGCCCTCTTCCTCCCCGCCTTCGCCCTCGTCGCCCGCTTCACCTTCATGGGCGTGCTCCGCGCCCGGGCGTGCGGGAACGCCGTAGTTGGTGTCGTAATAGCCCGCGGAAAAGCCCAGGCTGCCACGGTCGTTGATCAGTGCGATGCCGCCGCCCAGCGTGTAGGTTTCGGTCGCGCTGTTCGGAATCGCGCCACGCAGGCCGGCAAGTTCGGTGGCCTCGTCGGCGGCATCGAGCTCGCCCTCCGCGCGCTCTTCGGCCGCCAGATCAAGCTGCTCGGCGCGCAGTTGCGGCGAGAGCACGAAGCCACCCACTTCCAGGTCATTCGAGCGGCGATAGCTGCCATCGGCATGAACGACGATATTAGGGGTCACGGCCACATCAAACGCACCGCCGATGCTGCGTTCTTCCGCCGCCGAGCCGTAGGTCCCGAGCGCATCGACGTGAAAGCCCTTAACTGGCACCGCGCGGGGGATGCGGCGGTCGATCACGTTGACCGCGCCGCCGATCGCCTGGCTGCCGAACAGCAGCACGGCGGGCCCCCGCAGCACCTCGATCCGCTCGGCGGTCAGCGGATCGATGGTGACGCCATGATCGGTCGACGTGTTCGAAACGTCGAGCGAGCCGAGCCCGTCGGTCAGTACGCGCACGCGTTCCCCCTGGAAACCGCGCAATACGGGCCGCGATGCGCCAGGGGCGAATGACGTCGCCGACACCCCGGGCAAACGGGTCAACGTCTCGCCGATCGTCGGACGGATGTCCTGCACCAGACGGTCGCCGGTCAGCACCGACTTGTTGGCCAGCACATCGAGCTCGCGCACGAACGGCGCGGTGATGATGATGTCGGTGGCGCGTTCGCCATGCACCGAATCCGCGGGGGCGCTGGACGACTGCGACGCGCCGTCATCGGCGGTTGCCGCGACCGGTGTGGGCGGCACCGGATCAGCGCGCGTCTCCGCGAGCGCGGCGGGCGCGACGAACATGGTGGTAGCGAGCAAGGCAAGGGGACGGATCATGCACAACTCCTGAAGACTGGCGCGCCGTCTAATTGCAATGTTACATCATCACAAGAGGCAATGGGCACGATCCTGGCCAAGTTCGCCACACGTTGCATCTTTGCCGCAGGGGCGGCTGTCTCAGGGGCGATAGATGCGCACGATGTTGGGCTTGAGTTCAGCCGGATCGAACCAAACCGGCTTGGTCTTGCGGCTCACGAACAGCGGTGCCTGGTCGACATAATGTGGAGAAGCGGGCCGGGTGGTCGCGGCCCCGAAAGGCTGGATCGACTCCGACCTGACTTTGCCGTCTGGCGCCCATTCGGTGAACATCAGGAAGCTGTCGCCGTGGCGCACCGCCAGCCGGCCATCATCGGCGACGTCCCACAGCGCCATCGCGCGCAGCACGTCGGGCCCGCCGTCGAGCGGCAGGTCGACATTTCCCTGGCGTAGCCGGAGCACTTCGCCCAGCGGCGGATCGAGCCGGCCGAAATGCGTGTCGAGGTGCACCGCCGCGTCACGCAACACCTGGCGCGCATCGGCGGGCGGCTTGCGCGGATAGTGCCAGCGATTGCCCTCGCGCGCGATCAGCACCGCCAGCGCGTCCGCCGCGCCGACCCCGTCGAAATTCCAGTCCCATTGCCGCAGGATTGCGCGCGCGCGGGCGATCAGCGGGTCAGCGCCCGGATCGACCGCCATCACGCGTTCGAACCACGGCCCCAGCCAGCTCGCCCGGCTGACGCGCGTATCGTATTTGATCGCCTCCAGCTCGGCACGGGTGATCGACGCGTCGGCCGCCAGCAGTTCGATCGAGCGCGTGCCGCGGTTGGTCACGTCGGCCTCGATGCCCAACAGGTCGGGATAGGCGGCGCGATCGAGTTCCGATCCCGGGCCGGCGGCGATGAAGGGCGTGTGATTGGCATTGATGATGAAGCCCGACGCCGGGTTGACGTTGCGCGGTACCGCCGTCCACGCGACCGTCCCGCCCGCCAGCGCGCGCGACGTGTCGCCGGGCAGCACGCCGCGATAATCGAAACCGGGCTTTCGGTTGGGAAAGGCAGCGTTGTAGAACAGCGCGACATTGCCCGCACGGTCGGCATAGACGAAATTGGTCGCCGGCACCGCCTGCATCGCCATCACCCGCTGCCACTCGGCAAAGTCGCGCGCCTTGTTGAGGCGATAATATTGCTCGACCATCCGCAGCTGGTCGGCCCCGGCATAGCGGATCGCGAATGCGCCATCCTTGTTGCGCAGCACCGGGCCATGGATCGAGCGCTCGACCAAGCGCGGCACCGGCAGCACGAACGGCCCGATCTTGACGCGCAGCCACACGCGCTTGCGCTCCAGCGGTCGCCACTGCCCGTCGAAACGATAGCGATTGCCGCTGTCGTCCAGCACCAGCTTGTAGACGTCGATCAGGTCGGGGCGGTTGACCGTGTTGGTCCAGCCCAGCGTCCGGTTGTGGCCGAGCAGCGGATAGGGCGCACCGGGAAAGGTCGCGCCGGCAAAGTGCCAGCCCTGGCGCGAATGGACGCGCAGCTCGTACCAGGCGACCGCGCCGCGCCACGGCTGGTGCGAGTTCGAGATCAACCGGGTGAACCCGTCCGCCGACCGCCTGGGGGCGACGGCAAAGGCGTTGGAGCCTTTCTCGATCTCGGCAGGCCCCGCAGGCGTGACTTCAGGGGCCTCCGGCAGCGCATGTTCGCGCGGCAGCGGCTCGCCCCCCGCCAGCGCGCCCAGCACCGAATCGAGCCCGAAGAAAAAGGGCGATCGCAGCACGAAGCCCGTCGCGACGTCCGCGCCGTCGACAGGGAAGAGCCCGCGCAGCCTCACTTCGCCCGGATGGCGCGCGGCATAGAGGTTCAAACCCGCCGCATAGCCGTCGAGCAGCGCGCGGACGTCGGCGGGCTGCGCGTCATAGTCACGCGCGACGGTGCTGCGCGCGCCCAGCAGGTGGAGGACATAATCGGTCTCCGCCCCGTCCTGCCCGGTGATCGCACCCAGACGCCCGCGCGTCATCGCCAGCACCTGCTGCAACGTATCGAAATCATCCTCGGCATGGGCATAGCCGATACCGTGCGCGACATCGGCGTCGGTCGCGCCGAAGATGTGCGGCACGCCATAGCGATCGCGCGCGATCTTCACGTCGTAGCGGCGCGAGGCCGGTGCGACGCGCTGACTTGCCGTCAGCGGCTCCCATACCGCGAGGCCGATCGCCGCCACGACGGCGAGCACCACGAATGCCAGTACGGCCCGCCTGATCCACCGCATTTGCGCCTCCCCAGTGACCGCAATCTGTTGGTCACACCCTTTGCGCGCCTATACAAAGCCGGACAACGGGGTCACGTCCAGCCACGCGCCCCTTGTGTGATAAAATTACAACATTACCTGTGGTGTCTCAGGAACGGAAACCAGGGCCATGAACCTCGAAAAATTCACCGACCGCGCCAAAGGTTTTTTGCAATCGGCGCAGACCGTCGCGATCCGAATGAGCCATCAGCGGATTTCGCCCGAACATCTGCTGAAGGCGCTGCTCGAGGATACGGAAGGCATGGCGTCCGGCCTGATCCGCGCAGCCGGCGGCGATCCGGCGCGCGCGTTGACCGAAACCGATGCGGCGCTGGCCAAGATTCCCGCCGTGTCCGGCTCCGGCGCACAGACGACGCCGGGCGTCGATAACGACCTGGTCCGCGTGCTGGACCAGGCCGAGCAGGTCGCGGCCAAGGCGGGCGACAGCTTCGTCACCGTCGAACGGATGCTGCTCGCGCTGGTGCTCTCGCCAGCCACCGCTGCCGGCAAGGCGCTGACGACCGCAGGCGTGAAGGCCGACGCGCTCAATACGGCGATCAACAGCCTGCGTGGGGGCCGCACCGCCGACACCGCATCGGCCGAGGACCGCTATGACGCGCTCAAGAAATTCGCGCGCGACCTCACGCAAGCCGCACGCGACGGCAAGCTCGATCCCGTCATCGGCCGTGACGAGGAAATCCGCCGCACCATCCAGATCCTGGCGCGCCGGACCAAGAACAATCCCGTCCTGATCGGCGAGCCCGGCGTCGGCAAGACCGCGATCGCCGAGGGGCTGGCGCTGCGCATCATCAATGGCGACGTGCCCGATGGCCTGAAGGACCGCACGCTGATGGCGCTCGACATGGGCTCGCTGATCGCCGGGGCCAAATATCGCGGCGAGTTCGAGGAGCGGCTGAAGGGCGTGCTCGACGAAGTCAAGGCCGGCGAAGGCGACATCATCCTGTTCATCGACGAGATGCACACGCTGATCGGCGCGGGCAAATCCGAAGGTGCGATGGATGCGGGCAATCTGCTCAAGCCCGCATTGGCGCGCGGCGAGCTGCACTGCATCGGCGCGACCACGCTCGATGAATATCGCAAATATGTCGAGAAGGACGCCGCCCTCCAGCGCCGCTTCCAGCCGGTATTCGTCGGCGAGCCGACCGTCGAGGACACGGTGTCGATCCTGCGCGGCCTGAAGGAAAAATACGAGCTGCACCACGGGGTGCGCATCACCGACGCGGCGTTGGTCGCGGCGGCGACGCTGTCCAACCGCTACATCACCGACCGCTTCCTGCCCGACAAGGCGATCGACCTGATGGACGAAGCCGCGAGCCGCATCCGCATGGAGGTGGAATCGAAGCCCGAGGAGATCGAGACGCTCGACCGGCGCATCATCCAGCTCAAGATCGAGCGCGAGGCGCTGAAGCGCGAAACCGACGCGGCGTCGCGCGACCGGCTGGCGACGCTGGAGGGCGAGCTTGCCAACCTGGAAGAGCAGTCCGCCGGGCTGACCCAGCGGTGGCACGCCGAAAAGGACAAGATCCAGTCCGAAGCCCGGCTCAAGGAACAGCTCGACGCCGCGCGCGTCGAACTCGATCAGGCGCAGCGCCAGGGCGACCTCGCGCGCGCGGGCGAGCTGAGCTACGGCGTCATCCCCCAGCTGACCCGCCAGCTGGAGGAGGCGCAGGGCGCGACCGCCGGCGCGATGCTGCGCGAGGAAGTGACCGCCGACGACATCGCCGCGATCGTCAGCCGCTGGACCGGCATTCCGATGGACAAGATGCTGGAGGGCGAGCGCGAGAAGCTGATCCACATGGAGGCGCAACTGGCCAAGCGCGTGATCGGCCAAGCCGATGCCGTGCGCGCGGTCGCCACTGCCGTGCGCCGCAGCCGCGCCGGGCTACAGGATCCCAACCGCCCGCTCGGCTCGTTCCTGTTCCTGGGGCCCACCGGCGTCGGCAAGACCGAGCTGACCAAGGCGCTTGCCGAGTTCCTGTTCGACGATGCCAATGCGATGGTCCGCATCGACATGAGCGAATTCATGGAAAAGCACTCGGTCGCCCGCCTGATCGGCGCGCCGCCGGGCTATGTCGGCTATGAGGAAGGCGGCGTGCTGACCGAAGCGGTCCGCCGCCGGCCCTATCAGGTCATCCTGTTCGATGAGGTCGAGAAGGCGCATGGCGACGTGTTCAACGTGCTGCTGCAGCTGCTCGACGACGGGCGGCTGACCGATGGCCAGGGGCGCACGGTGGATTTCAGCAACACCATCGTCATCCTGACCTCGAACCTGGGCAGCCAGCTCCTGACCAACTTGGCCGACGGCCAGTCGGTCAGCGATGTCGAGCCGCAGGTGATGGAAATCGTTCGCGGGCATTTCCGCCCCGAATTCCTCAACCGGCTGGACGAGATCATCCTGTTCCACCGGTTGGGTGAGGAGCATATGGCACCGATCGTCGACATTCAGGTCGGCCGGGTCCAGCGGCTGCTCGCCGATCGCAAGGTGACGCTCAACCTGACCGATGGCGCGCGCGCGTGGCTTGGGCGCGTCGGCTATGATCCGGTCTATGGCGCGCGGCCGTTGAAGCGGGCGGTGCAGCGTTACCTGCAGGATCCGCTCGCCGACCTGATCCTGCGTGGGCAGGTCAAGGACGGGTCAACGGTGACGATCGAAGATGGCGACGGCGCGCTGACGCTGCGGGTGGCTTAGAGAGGTTTTCGATCGGCCTGGTTCACCCGTCCCCTGAAGGGGAGGGGCTGGGGC